>NZ_JBMOWY010000017.1:0-84817 GCF_049310345.1 Stenotrophomonas sp. GZD-301
CTCCCCCCCCCCCCCCCCCCCCCCTCCCCCTCCCCCCCCCCCCCCCCCCCCCCCACTACCGGATGCTGCGCACCGCGCCCTTGTCGGCGCTGGTCGCCAGCAGCGCGTAGGCCTTCAGCGCGCCGGTGACCTTGCGCGGTCGGGCCTCGCGCGGCGTCCAGCCGAGCGCGTCCTGTTCGGCGCGGCGTGCGGCCAGCGCAGCGTCATCCACCAGCAGATCGATGCGCCGTGCCGGAATGTCGATGCGGATGCGGTCGCCGTCGCGGACCAGGCCGATCGTGCCCCCCGCAGCGGCTTCGGGCGAGGCATGGCCGATCGACAGCCCGGAGGTGCCGCCGGAGAAGCGCCCATCGGTCAGCAGCGCACACTGTTTGCCCAGTCCCTTGGACTTGAGGTAGCTAGTCGGGTACAGCATTTCCTGCATGCCGGGGCCACCGCGCGGGCCCTCGTAGCGGATCACCACCACGTCGCCGGCAACCACCTCGTCGGCGAGGATGCCGCGCACCGCGTCGTCCTGGCTTTCGAACACGCGTGCGTTGCCTTCGAACACGTGGATGGATTCATCGACGCCCGCGGTCTTGACCACGCAGCCATCCACGGCGAGGTTGCCGCGCAGCACCGCCAGCCCGCCCTCGGCGGAGTAGGCGTTGGCGACATCGCGGATGCAGCCGTCGGCGCGGTCCAGGTCCAGCGACGGCCAGCGCGTGGCCTGGCTGAACGCGACTTGGGTCGGGATGCCGGCGGGGCCGGCGCGGAAGAAGTCGTGCACCTTCTCATCGTCGCTAACGGCGACGTCCCAGCGTGCGATCGCCTCGGCCAGCGTGCGGCTGTGCACCGTCGGCACATCGGTATGCAGCAGGCCGCCGCGCGCCAGCGAGCCGAGAATGGCAAACACGCCGCCGGCGCGGTGCACGTCCTCCATGTGGTATTTCGGCGTGTTCGGCGCCACCTTGCACAGCTGCGGCACGCGTCGCGAGAGTTCGTCGATGGCATGCAGGTCGAAGTCCACCTCCGCTTCCTGCGCCGCGGCCAGCAGGTGCAGGATGGTGTTGGTCGAGCCGCCCATCGCGATGTCCAGCGTCATCGCGTTCTCGAATGCGGCACGCGTGGCGATGCCGCGCGGCAGCGCACGGGCGTCTTCACCGCCGTACCAGCGGTGGCACAGTTCCACGATCAGGCGCCCGGCGCGGCGGAACAGCTGCTCGCGGTCGGCATGCGTGGCCAGGGTGGAGCCATTGCCGGGCAGCGACAGGCCCAGCGCTTCGGTCAGGCAGTTCATCGAGTTGGCGGTGAACATGCCCGAGCACGAACCGCAGGTGGGGCAGGCGCTGCGCTCGTACTCGGCGACCTTCTCGTCGCTGGCGCTGTCATCGGCGGCGATCACCATCGCATCCACCAGGTCCAGCTTGTGCTCGGACAGCCGCGTCTTGCCGGCTTCCATCGGCCCGCCGGAGACGAACACCACCGGAATGTCCAGGCGCAGCGCGGCCATCAGCATGCCGGGGGTGATCTTGTCGCAGTTGGAGATGCACACCAGCGCGTCGGCGCAGTGTGCGTTGACCATGTACTCCACCGAGTCGGCGATGATTTCGCGGCTGGGCAGCGAATACAGCATGCCGTCGTGGCCCATCGCGATACCGTCGTCCACCGCGATCGTGTTGAACTCCTTGGCCACGCCGCCGACCTGCTCGATCTCGCGCGCCACCAGCTGGCCGAGGTCCTTGAGGTGCACGTGGCCGGGCACGAACTGGGTGAACGAGTTGGCGACAGCGATGATCGGCTTGTGGAAGTCGCCATCGGTCATGCCGGTGGCGCGCCACAGGGCGCGGGCGCCGGCCATGTTGCGGCCGGCGGTGGAGGTGCGGGAGCGGTATTCAGGCATGGGAGGCTGGCAGGATCTGGCGGGCCGTGGGGGCGCGTTTCACCTCGATTCTGCCCAAAAATTCCGGTTGCGTTTGCAACCACCCGCGCGGCGGCCGGCCACCGGGGGCGGCCGCTCCGATAGGCCACATCCTGAAATGCCGTTCATCTTTTCGGCTTTGCCGATTTCGGTTGTTCGCGGCGATCAGGCATCATGGGGCGGATAACCGCACGAGGGGGCATGACGCCATGAAACGTTCCAGGACTACCGCGCTGCTGCTGATGAGCGCCGCGCCGCTGCTGTTCACCGCCTGCCAGAAGGACGAGGCCGTCCAGGTGCAGGAAGGGTTGTACACCTCGGTGCAGGCCTGCTCCGACGCCACCGGCGACCCGTCGAGCTGCCGTGCGGCCTTTGCCGAGGCACAGAAGCAGTCGGCCGACGCCGCGCCGAAGTACGCCTCGCGTGAGGCCTGCGAGGCCGAGTACAACGCCGAGCAGTGCGTGGAACAGAAGACCTCGACCGGCCACTCGTTCATCGGCCCGATGATGATGGGCTTCTTCATGTCGCAGATGCTCAGCAACCGCGGTGCCGGCCTGGCCCAGCAGCCCTCGGCGGCGCCGGCCTACCAGGACAAGGCCAAGGGCTGGGCGCGTCCGGCGCCGGGCGGCAGCGGCGGGCTCAACACCGCCAGCGGCATCGGCGCCGGCAAGGCCGGCCTGGCCCCGGTCAACGCCACCCCGAACCGTGCCGTTACCGCCAGCCGTGGCGGCTTCGGCGGCACCAGCAGCAACCGCAGCAGCGTCGGCGGCTGATCGATGCAGCGCGTCCGTATTGCCGAGCGCAGCCAATGGCGCGCCCGGGCTGAAGAGTCGGGGTTCGCCTTCCACACCATCGATGGCCTGCCGTACTGGGATGAGAGCGCGTATTACGCGTTCACACTGCGCCAGATCGAGCAGGATATCGAAGATCCCAGCGCCGAGCTGCATGCGATGGCGATGGACCTGGTCGACGAGGTGGTGGGCAGCCAGCAGTTGATGGACCAGCTGGCGATCCCGCCGGCGTTCCGCGACTGGATCGCCGACAGCTGGCGCCGGCGCGAGCCGCACCTGTATGGCCGGCTCGACTTTGCCTACGACGGCACCGGGCCGGCCAAGCTGTACGAGCTCAATTACGACACCCCGACCTCGCTGTTCGAGGCGTCGTTCTTCCAGTGGCAATGGCTGGAAGACCAGCGCAACCAGAACCGTCTGCCGCCGCACGCCGACCAGTTCAACGCCATCCACGAGGCGCTGGTCGAGCGGTTCGCCGCGCTGTCGGCACAGTTGCCGCCGCCGCTGTACTTCAGCGCGGTGGGCGCCTCGGTCGAAGACCAGGGCACCGTGGCCTACCTGCGCGACTGTGCCGCCCAGGCCGGGCTGCGTGGCGAGTCCATCGCGATCGAGGACATCGGCCTGTCCGAGGATGGCCGCTTCACCGCGCTGGACGACACCGTGATCGGCAGCCTGTTCAAGCTGTACCCGCTGGAAGACCTGATGACCGAATCGTTCGGCCAGGCGCTGCCCGGCTCGGGCGTGCAGCTGCTGGAACCGGCGTGGAAGGCGATCCTCAGCAACAAGGGCGTGCTGCCGTTGCTGTGGCAGCGCCATCGCGGCCATCCCAACCTGCTGGCGGCCGACTTCGACGACGGCAGCGCGCTGCCGGCCGGCTGGGTGCGCAAGCCGCTGTTCTCGCGCGAAGGCGCCAACGTGGCCATGCACCTGGCCGATGGCAGCTGGCAGGAAAGCGAAGGCCCGTATACCGGCCCGGCGATCCGCCAGGCCGCCCACCCGCTCACCGCGTTCGACGGTGGCTACCCGCTGGTGGGCAGCTGGATCGTGGGCGACCAGGCCTGCGGCATGGGCATCCGCGAAGACAACAGCCGCATCACCCGCGACAGCGCCCGCTTCGTCCCGCACGCCATCATCGACGAAGCGCCGACCCGCATCTTCGTCTGATGGCGATGGTGCGCAACCGCGCGCTGCTGCAGAACGCCAGCGCGCGCCTGATCGCCAGAGCCAACACCACCCTGTAGGTACCGACCGTTGGTCGGTACGCCTTACAGCAACCCGTCGCGCTTGACCGCCAGATAGCGCTCCACCAGCGCGCCCGGCAGTGCATCAGCCGTCACATCCAGCACCATCACCCGATGGCCGCGCAGCGCCTCATGCGCCTCGTTGCGCTGCTGCAGGTACCGCGCGATCGCGCCGGCCCGGGTGGCGTCCTCGATGCTCTCCACCGGCTCGGCGAGGGCATCGTCCAGCTCCCGCTCGCGCAGGCTGGCCACGCACACCAGGTGCTGGCGCTGCAGCAGGCGCACGGCCGCCAGCAGGTCCTCGATATCCTCGTCGCGCACGTTGGTGACCAGCATCACCAGCGAGCGGCGGCGCTGGCGCAGCGACAGCTCGGTGGCTGCGGCCAGGTAGTCGGTCGCTACCGGGCGTGCCTCCAGGTCATGACTGGCACGCAGCAGCGTGTCGATCGCGCCCATGCCGCGTTGCGGTGCCACCCAGCGCTGGTCGCCGCCACTGGCGAACAGCCCCACGCCGTCGCCCTGGCGCAGGGCCAGGTAGGACACCACCAGCGCCGCGTTCAGCACATGGTCGAAGTGCGACAGGCCGCCTTCGCTGGCCATCATGCGCCGACCGGTGTCGATCATCAGCACCATCTGCTGGTTCTTTTCGTCCTGGTACTCGCGCGAGATCAGCTTGTGCGCGCGCGAGGTTGCCTTCCAGTCGATCTGCCGCAGGCTGTCGCCGACGCGGTACTCGCGCATCTGGTGGAAATCGGTGCCTTCACCACGGCGACGCTTCACGTGCGCGCCCACCAGCCGCGAGGCCTGTTCGGCACTGAACAGCGCGAAGCGGGTCAGCGGCACGAAGTTGGGGTACACGCGCACCGCCAGCGTCGGCGGCAGGGTGCGTCGCTGCCGCCACAGGCGCCACGGCGCGTGTACGCGCAGGTGCACACCGTCGAACATGAAGCGGCCGCGTGCGGTCGGGGTCAGCGTGTAGTCCACGCTGCTGGCCACCATCGGTTTGAGCGACACCGCGCGCGGCAGCCCCTGTACCGCCCACGCACCGGGGACCAGGTCGAACAGGTCCACGCGCTGGCGCAGGCTTGATTCCAGCCGCAGCGTGACGCTGCGCGGCACGTTCAGCGCCAGCGATTCGGGCAGCTCGCGCTGCACGCTCGGCGAGGGTTGCCGCCACAGGCGCAGCAGGTCGATCAGCGCCACCACCGCAATGCCGGCGGCGAGCGCCCACCAGACGCGCAGCGGCCACAGGCCGAAGGCAACCGGCAGCCCTGCCAGGCCCCAGCCGCTCAGCAGCGCCAGCAGCAGCGGCGCCGGCCTCATTTGCGCGGCGCTTCCACCTTGGCCAGCAGCGCGCCCAGCGCGTCGTCGGCGGACTGGCCTTCGATCTGCAGTTCCGGGGCCAGCGCGATGCGGTGGCGCAGGGCGGGCTTGGCGATATCGCGGACATCATCGGGGGTGACGAAATCGCGGCCGGACAATACCGCCTGTGCACGCGCGGCACGGACCAGCGCGATGCTGCCGCGCGGACCGGCGCCCAGCGCGATGCCCGGCCACTGGCGGGTGGCGGCGACGATGCGCACCGCGTAGTCGATCACTTCCGGGTCCACCGTGATCGCCGCGGTGGCCCGCTGCAGTTCCACCACATCGGCCGCGCCGAGTACGCGCGGCACCCGCGACAGATCGAAGTCGCCGGCGCTGCGGCCGGTGGTGATCGCATCGACCATGCGCTTTTCGTCCTCCAGCTGCGGGTAGTCGATGATCACCTTGAGCAGGAAACGGTCGAGCTGCGCCTCGGGCAGGGGATAGGTGCCTTCCTGCTCCACCGGGTTCTGCGTGGCCAGGGCCAGGAACGGCGGCGACAGCGCGAAAGCCTTGCCCTCGATGGTGACCTGGCCTTCCTGCATCACTTCCAGCAGGGCCGACTGGGTCTTGGCCGGGGCGCGGTTGATTTCATCGGCCAGCAGCAGGTTGGTGAACACCGGGCCGCGGCGGATCTTGAAGCTCTCGGTCTTCGGGTCGTACACCGCATGGCCGCTGACGTCGCTGGGCATCAGGTCGGGCGTGAACTGCACGCGGCCGTAGTCCAGCTCCAGCGCCTGGGCGAGCGCACGCACCAGCAGGGTCTTGCCCAGGCCCGGCACGCCTTCGATCAGCACGTGGCCGCCGGCCAGCAGCGCGATCAGGATCTGGTCGAGCACGTCGGACTGGCCGATGAACGCGCGGCCGACCGCCTCGCGCACGGCGTCGACACGGTCGATCAGCGACGCGCCGGGCACAGGGGCAGGGGAGGCATCGAGGGACGGCGGCGTGGAAGCGATGGGATCGGTCATAGCAGGTTTCTCATCTGGATCAGCAGGCGGATGCGGTCGCGCAGGCCGGCGACGTCGTGGGCAGCGGGTGGCTGCAGGGCGGTGCGGACGCGGTCGTGCGACCACTGCAGCAGGGTGGCGATGGCGTGGATCTGGGCGTCCCCCCCCAGCGCTGCGGCGGTCGGCGCACGGCGGCGCAGGCGGTTGAGGAAGGCCTCCCGCACGGCGTCGTACAGCAGGGGCGCCCTGCCGTAGCGGAGCAGGTGTTCACCGCTGGCGCGGACATGCTCGAGCAGCGAGCGGCGTTCCATCGTGGGCGAGGGCAGCAGGCTGCCCATGCGCTGCGCGCGCAGCCACAGCCAGCCGAGCAGTGCCAGCAGCAACGGCACCCATACCGGCCATCCGTCCTGGAACACGCGCTGCCACAGCGACGGCGGGCGCGTGCCGTACACCAGCCATACGGTGCCCTTGCCGTAGTTGGGCGCGAGCACGTAGCGGGTGAGATCGCGGTGGGCCTTGTCGTGCAGGCCGTCCACGCCGGAGGTGGGATCGAAGCCGCCACCGCCGATGGCCGCGGCGTTGAGCATGAAATCCAGGTCGGCCAGCACGTCCACCGTGCCGGCGCCACGGCGCAGGCGCGCGAACACCTGGCCGTGCGTGTCATCGCCCCATTGGTGCGTGATGCGGGTGCCGTCCGGCGGCCCGACATCGAAACGACGGCCCCGGCAGAACTCGATGTGGTCGGGATTGTCGGCCACGTCGAACGGCGCGCACTGGCTGCCCTGCGTGGTGCTGTCCACCCCCAGCATGTCCAGCAGCGGTCCGTTCGCGTCAAGCTCGGCAGGCGGAATCGGCGGGGTACGCACGATCAGATGGCCGCCGCGGTCGACCCAGTCCAGCAGGGCGCGCGCCGTGGGCGGCGGCAGCGCGGCACTGTCCTGCAGCAGCACCACGGTATCGTGCGGCTGCAGTGCCATCGCCGTCAGGTCCAGGCGCGGTCGCGCACGCGTCTCCACGCCGTCGGCGCGCAGCGCCTGGCCGAGCACGTACAGCGGGTTGTAGCGCGCTTCGCCCTGCGGCGGCAGCGTCTCCACGCGCGTGACGCGTTCATGCGTGCGCAGGAACAGGATGGTCAGCGGCACCGCCACGACCAGCAGCAGGGCCGCCGCGAGCAGCCAGCGCAGACGCGCACTCATGCCTGCCACCGGAACTGCTCGCGCAGGCTGCCGGCCAGCGCGTCGAACTCGGCGTCATCGGGCAGGCGGCCGGCATACGCCGCGTACTGCCAGACCCGCACGATGCGGGCGAACGCGGTGCGGTCGCCTTCGTCAGGCATGCGCCGCGCCGCGCGCAGGCACTGCGCTTCGGTGGCGCCGGGCGGCAGGCTGACCTGCGCACGGTCGCTCATGCTGTCCACGCTGGCCCGGTACAGCAGCGCCAGCGCCTGGCGCGGACGTCCCTGCTGCCACAGTGCGCGCGCGCGCGTCGCCACGTCCGGTGGCACCACATCGGGCAGGGTGATCGCCTCCTCAAGCACGGGTGTTGCCTCCTCGCGCCGGCGCCGGCCGCTGCCGCGCAGCCACGGCAGCCAGCGCCGTGCGGTCAACAGCAGGATCACCAGCAGCACGCCGACGAACGCCCACAGACCCCATTCGGCAAGCTGCGCCGACCATCGCGCCGCGGCTTTCGTGAATTCGCTCGGTTCGTTGTCCAGTTCCTTCTTCTTCTTCTTCTTGTCCGCGGCGTCGTCGGGGATGCGCTGCCATTCGGTGACGGTACGCGTCGGATGCTGCAGCGGGTCCTCGTAGGCACGCTCCACGGCCTGTCGGAAGCCGGCGGTGTCCACCGGCTCGTTGCCGAAGATCGACGGTGCGTCGCGCGGCGGGGTCCGCCCGCCCTCGCGGCGCTTCTGGATGCGCTCGCGGACCTGCGCCGCCTGTGCGTCGGTGTCGTCCCCGGTGTCGTCCCCGGTTGCGTCCATCTCGGCCGCGCTGTCATCGACCGTGTCGACGGGAACTGTCTGCTGGGCATGCAGCACGCCGGCCGGCCACGCCATCACCAGCGCCAGCATCAGCAGCGGCGCGGCCTGGCGCAGGCGCTCGCGCAGGCGCCGGAAGGCGATCTCCACATCCCAGGCTTCCATCTCCGTGCGGCGGTTGAGGTACAGCCCGAAGCCGGCGCCCACATGGAACGGCCCGACCAGCGTGGCGGCCACCCAGCACAGCAGGTTGACGCACAGCTTGGCCCAGGCGGGCATGTCTTCACCCACCATCGCCCATGCCGCGCGCCACGAATCGGGCAGCAGCTCGAACGGCACCAGCATGAACACCCCGGCGATCGCGCCGACCACCAGCACCGCCTCGAACGTCATCGCCACCAGGGTCAGCATCAGGCTGTGGCCGAGCGTGCCATTGAGGATCGCGCGGCGGCGCTCGCGGCGATGCACCGGATCGGCGCCTTCGAGCAGGTTGACCGGCAGCATCACCGTGCGCATCGGGCTCGGCCGGCGCCAGCCCAGATAGCCCCAGAAGCCCTGCCAGCCCCAATGCCGCTGCGCGCGCAGTGTGTCGAGGGTGCCGGGGGTATCGCCGAACACGCCGCGCGAGATCACATACAGCGCCACGCGCTCGAACAGCGGTTTGAGCCACCACATCGCCAGCCACGCCAACGCGAAGGCATCGGCCCACCAGGCCAGTGCGTTGAGCGCCACGAACACCGGCAGCGCCAGCAGCAGCCAGGGCTTCCAGATCGCCACGGCATGCCGGCGCACCAGGGCCGTGCCCAGTTCCATCGCTTCCCAGCCCGAGCGCGCACGCAGGACCACGTTGAGCTGGTCAATCCGCACGTGCACCTCCGCGTCCACCGCGCCACAGCCACAGCAGCACCAGCGTCCACAATACGGCGGCCACGCTGTACTTGCCCCAGGCCGGCACTGCGGCGATGGATGACCAGAACGCTTCGATGAAGGCGGCCACCAGCAGCATCGCGGCGACGCCCAGGCACAGCCGGGCGCCGATCACGCCGCCCTCGACCAGCGCATCGATGCGCCGTCGTCGGCCGGGCGCCAGCAGTTTCATGCCCAGCTGCAGGCCGGCACCACCGGCGATGACGATCGCGGTGAGCTCGAACGCGCCGTGGCCGACCACGAAGCGCCAGAAGGGATCGCCGTGGCCGATGTGCTGCAGGTGGCCGGCGACCGCGCCGATGGTCAGGCCGTTGAACAGCAGCACCAGCAGCGTGCCGACGCCCGCCAGCAGGCCGCTGGCGAAGGTGCGCAGCCCGATGCTGATGTTGTTCATGATGTAGTAGCCGAACATCATCCAGTCGGTACCGCTGTCGCGTCCCAGATGGGGCGATGACGGGTCGTACATGCTCTCCATGCGGGCGATCTCGGCGTTGCCCAGCAGCAGATGGATCAGCTCGGGCTGCCATTGCAGCGCCGCGAAGGTGCCCACCAGCGGGATCACGAACACGGCCGTGGCCACCCACATCGCGCGGGCCTGGCTGCGCACCAGCTGCGGGAAGTCGGCGAACAGGAACTCCACCGCACGGCGCCAGCGCGGTGCGGGCGTGCGGTAGAGCACACCGTGGCCCTGCTGCATGAGCGACTGCAGGCGTGCCACCAACTGCGGGCTGTAGCCGCGCCTGCGCGCCAGCGCCAACTGCTGGCACAGGCGGCGGTAGCGCTGCGGCATGTCCGCATCGTCCAGGCCAGCGGGGTCGGGCGTACGCCGCGCCCGGCGTGGATCGCTGCCGCGGATTGCCATCCAGCGCTCCAGCGCCTGCCATTCGGGCTGATACCGGGCGACGAACTGTTCCTGCTTCATCGGCGCCCCAGCAGCCAGTTGGCCATCGCATACAGGCGCAGCACGCCCACCTGGCCGTGCCCGCCGCTCAGCGGCGCCAGCAGCCCGGCCAGTTCCTGCTGGCGCGGGCCGGGCAGGCGCGGTGCGCGTTCGGCGAAGGCGATCAATGCCGCCTGCTCGGCCGGCTGCAGCGGCTGCGGCGGCGGCAGCACGCTGTCGATGGCCAGGGCGCCGGCATCCGCCGGCGTGCCGACGTGGATCACCACGGTACGCGCCACCATGTCGCCCAGCCGCCGGCCGTGCGCGTCGAACAGGCACGACAGCAGGCCCAGCGCGTAGCCGAACGGCAGCATGTCCACGGTGCGCAGAAGATTGCGGGTGATGGCGGCCATCCAGCCGACCGGGGCGCCATCCTGCGCGACCACGCGCAGGCCCATCGCGCGCTTGCCGATGGTCTGGCCCCACAGCGCTTCCTGCACGATGGTGTAGGCCCAGAACATCAGGAACAGCAGCCCGAGGTACAGGCCCTGGCCGAAGTCGCCGAGGAAGGCCAGCGGAATGCTCATCATCGACAACGCGCCGGCGCGGATGGCGAAATCGATCACCCAGGCCAGTGCGCGCGGCAACGGGCCGGCGGCCGGCAGATGCAGCGGCACGCCTTCGGGGGTGATCACTTCACGGTAGGTGTCCAGCATCGGCACGCTCATCGGCGCGCGCACCGGTGGGGCATGGCTCGACAGTGGTGGAAGGCGGAATGCCGGAATCCTCTCCGGTCGGCTGCCTGCACGGGCATGCGGTTCTCGACTGCGTCCTGGTCGGCTGAGGACTTTACCGTGCGCGACCGCCGATGCCCAGCGATGGCCAGAACAGCGAACGCCAGCCGACAGCGTGCGTCGCGATCAGGACAGATACTGGTCCTTCAACCGCACGTAGTGATCGGCCGAGTAGTGCAGCGCCTCGATCTCCTTGTCGCGCAGCGGGCGCGCCAGCCGGGCCGGATTGCCGAGCCACAGTTCACCCTCGCCGACCACCTTGCCCGGCCCGAGCACCGCACCGGCACCCAGGAAACCGTGGGTCTTCACTTCGGCGCCGTCCAGAATGCACGCACCCATTCCGATCAGGCTGTAATCGCCGATGGTGCAGGCATGGATGATGGTGCCGTGGCCGACCGTGACGCCTTCGCCGATCAGGGTGGGATAGCCCCCCACGTTGAATGGACTGTGGTGGCTGACATGGATGATCGTGCCGTCCTGGATATTGCTGCGCGCGCCGATGCGCACGTAATTGACGTCGCCCCGGATCACCGTGCCCGGCCACACCGAGACGTCATCGCCCAACACCACATCGCCGATCAGGGTGCAGGCCGGATCGATGTAGCAGCGCTCGCCGAGCACCGGCAGTTTGTCGAGGAAGGGGCGGATCGGGCTCACGTGGTCTCCAGGCGGTCGCACGCCACGGTGGGTGCATCGCCATGATACCGCGTGGCCCTTTTGCGCCTGGCGTGTGCACGCCGGTGGTGCATCACGCCACGCGGCTGCGGCGTGCGCGCTCCAGGTGCACCAGCAGCAGCGAGATGGCCGCCGGGGTCATGCCGGGGATGCGCTGGGCCTGGCCGATGGTCTGTGGGCGCACGCGGTCGAGTTTCTGCTGCACCTCGGCCGACAGCCCACGCACGCCGGCGTAATCGAAGTCGCTGGCGATCGCGGTGTTCTCGTGGCGCTGCTGGCGCTCGATCTCCTCGCGCTGGCGGTCCAGGTAGCCGGCGTACTTCACCCCGATCTCGACCTGCTCGGCCACCTTGGGGTCGTCCACCGCCGGGCCAAGCGAGGGCACCTGCATGAGCGCGGCGTAATCCAGCTCGGGCCGCTTGATCAGGTCGAGCACGTTGGTTTCGCGGCTGACCGCTACGCCCAGGGTGGCCTCCACCTCGCGGCCCAGGGCATTGCCCGGCGTTGCCCACAGCGCCCGCAGGCGCGCCGACTCGCGGGCCACGGCCTCCTGCTTGGTCTGGAACGCCGCCCAGCGGCGGTCATCGACCAGCCCCAGCGCGCGGCCGATGCCGGTCAGGCGCACGTCGGCGTTGTCTTCGCGCAGCTGCAGGCGGTATTCGGCGCGGCTGGTGAACATGCGGTACGGCTCGGTCGTGCCGTGGGTGATCAGGTCGTCCACCAGCACGCCCAGGTAGGCCTCGTCGCGACGCGGGCACCAGCCCGCTTCGTCGCGGCAGGCGCGCGCGGCGTTGAGCCCGGCGAGCAGGCCCTGCGCGGCCGCTTCCTCGTAGCCGGTGGTGCCGTTGATCTGGCCGGCGAAGAACAGGCCGGACACGCTCTTGGTTTCCAGCGTGTTGTTCAGGCCGCGCGGGTCGAAGAAGTCGTACTCGATCGCGTACCCGGGCCGGGTGATGTGCGCGTTCTCGAAGCCGGCGATGCTGCGCACCAGGTCCAGCTGCACGTCGAACGGCAGCGAGGTGGAGATGCCGTTGGGATAGATCTCCACCACGTCCAGCCCTTCGGGTTCGACGAAGATCTGGTGGCTGGCCTTCTCGGCAAAGCGCACCACTTTGTCCTCGATGGACGGGCAGTAACGCGGACCGATGCCTTCGATCTGGCCGCTGTACAGCGGCGAGCGGTGCAGCGCGCTGCGGATGATCTCGTGGGTGCGCTCGCTGGTGTGGGTGATCCAGCAGCTGACCTGGGCCGGGTGCTCGGTTGCATTGCCCAGGAAGGACATCACCGGGCGCGGGGTATCGCCGGGCTGTTCGGCCATCACCGAATAGTTCAGCGAGCGGCCGTCGATGCGCGGCGGGGTGCCGGTCTTGAGGCGGTCCACCACGAACGGGCGCTCGCGCAGGCGCGCAGCCAGCGTGGTGGCCGGCGGATCGCCCATCCGGCCGGCCGCGTACTGGGTCTGGCCCACGTGGATCTTGCCGGCCAGGAAGGTGCCGGCGGTCAGCACCACCGCCTTGGCATGGAAGCGCAGGCCGGTCTGGGTGATGGCGCCGCGGACGGCGTCGCCCTCGATCACCAGGTCGTCCACGGCCGCCTGGAACACGGTCAGGTTCGGCTGCGCTTCGACCATTCCGCGCACCGCCATGCGGTACAGGTTGCGGTCGGCCTGGCAGCGCGTGGCGCGCACGGCCGGACCCTTGGAGGCATTGAGGGTACGCCACTGGATGCCGGCGCGGTCGGCGGCATGCGCCATCGCCCCGCCGAGAGCATCGATCTCCTTGACCAGGTGGCCCTTGCCGATGCCGCCGATGGCCGGGTTGCAGCTCATCGCGCCGATGGTTTCCACATTGTGGGTCAGCAGCAGGGTGCGGGCCCCGCTGCGCGCGGCCGCCAGCGCGGCCTCGGTGCCGGCATGGCCGCCGCCAATGACGATGACGTCGTGATGATGGAAGGAATCGGACATGGCGATGGGGCTCGGGGGGACGGGGCCGAAGGGCCTGGATCCACCCCGGGAGGGGGGACGGGTGGCGATTTTACCGCCAATCGGGCACGGGCCGAAAAATAACCCTCAAGTTGGCACGTATTCTGCAGATAACCCAATAGCACCCATCGTGGCACGCGCCACTGGCACGACAGACCGGAATTGGAACAGGGGCCGGTCTACGCGCACGCTGGGGAAGCGAAGGGGCCGGTAGTCGGGGGACTGCCGGCCCTGTTTTTTCTGCCTGCGGCCCGGTGCCGATCCCCCAGACGACAAAAGGCCCCGCGCGAGCGGGGCCTTCTGCGTTTTGGGTGCCGACATCCGACAGGGCCGGAACAGGGGGGATCCAGATGTTCCTGTCGGATATCGACGTAGAGCTTGATGTGACGTTCTGTGTCGCTTTTGTCACTTTGCGACGGCGGCCGTCACCACCCGGTTAGATTGAACTGCCCGGGGCGTGAAAATCAAGTCAGCTCAGCGCTCATTTGTGCGCTGGTTCGCATTGTTGAGGGTGCGCCACGGGGAACCGTTCATCCTTTGGCCGGCCGGACGCGGTGCCTGGGCCGGGCGGGCCTGGGCCGGCATCGACGGGCGCTGCTGCGGCGCGGGCCGCTGCTGCGGCGGGCGCCCCAGCGAGTCCATGTTGCGCCAGGGCGAACCGCCGTTGTTGTCCGGACGCGGACGATCCGGGCGCGGCGGGCGGTCCGGTCGCGGGCCATTGCCGTCACCGGGGCGCGGCGGCGGGCGGTGGTTGTGCGGCGGGCGATAGTTCGGATACGGCCGGTACACGGGGTAGCCGTAGCCGCCGCCGTACCCGTAGCCGCCACCGTAGTAGCCGCCACCGTAGTAGCCGCTGCCGTAGCCGTAGGGATAGCCGGCCGGGTAGCGGTATTCCACCGACGGCGCACCGTGGTAGTAGCCACTGCCGGCGCCACCGCCAACGTAGTCGTAGGTCGCGCAGCCGGACAGGGCCAACATCAGGCCACCGGCAAGGATCAGGCGCATCTTCATGATCGGGTCCCCCCAAGGGTATGAGGCCAGCTTCGGCCCGCGGCATTGAATCGGCCCTTAATCCCGCCCGATCCGGATGAATGGCCGCCATGTTGGCATGTCGGGGGGAGGCGATGCCAACCGGGGCCATACGTTAATCTTGCGTCATGAGCGATTCACCCTTGCCCTGTGTCGAGGACGTGCTGGCGGCCGCCGCACGCATTGCCCCGTATGCCCGTGTGACCCCGGTGCTGCAGTCGCGCACGCTGGATGCGATGAGCGGTGCCGTGCTGGCGTTCAAGGGCGAGCACCTGCAGCGCGGTGGCGCCTTCAAGTTCAGGGGCGCCTGCAATGCGGTCTGGGCGATGGACGACGCACAGGCGGCGCGCGGCGTGGTCACCCATTCATCGGGCAACCACGGCGCCGCACTGGCGCTGGCGGCCCGTACCCGTGGGATCGCCTGCCATGTGGTGGTGCCCGAGGGCGCGGTGGCCGCCAAGCTGGCCAACATCGTCCGCCACGGTGCCACCCTGTGGCGCTGCGAGGCGTCCATCGCCGCGCGTGAAGCGATGTGCGCGCAGGTGCAGGCCGAGACCGGCGGCACCCTGGTGCATCCCTATGCCAATGCCCACGTCATCGCCGGGCAGGGCACCGCCGCGCTGGAACTGCTGCACGACCACGGCCCGTTCGACACCCTGGTGGTGCCGGTGGGCGGCGGTGGCCTGGCGGCCGGCACCGCGCTGGCAATGCAGGCGCTGGCGCCCACCGCGCGGCTGGTGCTGGCCGAACCCGAGGGGGCGGCCGACACCGCGCGTTCGCTGGCCGCCGGCGAACGCCGCGTGGACATCACCCCGGACACCGTCTGCGATGGCCTGCGCGGCACCCTGGGCCAGCCCAACTTCGTGCTGCTGCAACCGGCCGCGTCGGTGATCACGGTGCGCGATGCCGATACCGTGGCGGCGATGCGGCTGATCTGGCAGGTGCTCAAGCAGGTGGTGGAGCCGTCGTCGGCGATCGCCCTGGCGGCCATCCTGGGCGCACCGGAGCGCTTTGCCGGCCAACGGGTGGGCGTGGTGCTGTCCGGCGGCAATGTGGATCTCGATGCCCTGCCGTGGAGCGCGGCATGAGCCGGCGTGGCCGGGTGGGCATTCTGGGCTGGCTGTGGCGCCTGTGCATCCTGCTGGTGGCCTGGCTGCTCGGGGTGACCGCCTGGATCGTCTGGATCGGTGAGCGCGACCAGGCCGCGCGGGCCGACGCCATCATCGTGCTGGGGGCGGCGGCATACGACGCCAAGCCGTCACCGGTGTTTGAAGAGCGCATCCGCCACGGCCTGGACCTGTATCAGAAGGGGTATGCGCCCCTGCTGATCTTCACCGGCGGCTACGGCGGCAGCGGCGCGCGCTTCTCCGAGTCGCAGGTGGCACGCCGCTATGCGCTCAAGCAGGGGGTGCCGGACGAGGCGATCCTGATCGAAACCGCCTCGCGCACCACCCGCCAGAACCTGATCGAGGCCCGCCGCCTGATGCAGCAGCGCAAGCTGCACCGGGTCATCATCGTCAGCGATCCGCTGCACATGGCCCGCGCGCTGCGGCTGTGCAAGGAACTGGACATCGATGCGCTGGCCTCCTCGACGCCCAGCACGCGCTTCCGCAGCTTCCACACCAGCTGGCGCTTCCTGGTGCAGGAAATCTACTTCTTCCACCGCGACCTGTTCCCGTCGTAACACGCCGCCGCGTGGATGGGGCCGACCAACGGTCGGCTCTACCGGGCGATACGGTCAGCTGTGCTTGCGGCGGATCGGGATTGCCGACACGGGGACACTGGCCACGTCGTGGCCGCGCTCGCGGATCGGCGCGCCCGGGTCCGGTGCCCAGGCGTGGGCGTAGATCACCTCCCAACTGCTGGGCAGCTTGCCGTCCTCGCGCCGCAGCGGCTCATAGGCGGCGCGTGCGGCGTCGAAGCGGCCGCGCCCGGTCAGGGTGTGGCGGCGGTCGTGGCGCGCGTTGGTGGCGCCGATCGCCTGCAGTTCGCGCATCAGCGCGGGCAGGTCGTCATAGGTCAGGGTGAACAGATCGCGGTCCAGTACCGGGTCGCGGAAACCGGCCATCATCAGCGCATCGCCGAACTGGGCGATCGGCGCGAACCGGCTGACATGCGGCACCGCATCGGCCTGTGCGAACGCGTCGCGCAGCTCGATCAGGGTTTCCGGGCCGAAGGTGGAACACACCAGCAGGCCGCCGGGCTTGAGCACGCGGCGGAACCCGGCGAACACCGCCGGCAGGTCGTCCACCCATTGCAGGCACAGGTTGCTGTAGATCAGGTCCACGCTCTGGTCCTGCAGCGGCAGCGCCTGCGCATCGGCGCAGACGCGTGCGAACGGCTTCCACCAACCGGCCTGCTTCTTCGCTTCGCGCAGCATCGGTTCGGCCAGATCCAGCGCAATCACCTGCGCCTTGGGCCAGCGCTTCTTCATCGTCGCGCTGGCGTGGCCGGTGCCGCTGCCGATGTCCAGCACCACCTGCGGCTGGCGCTCGCCCAGGTAATCCAGCGATTCCAGCAGGCGCTTGGCCACCTCGCGCTGCAACGCCGCCGCGGCGTCGTAGCGGCTGGCGGCACGCGAGAACGCGCGGCGGACGTGGTGCGGATCGAAACTGGACGTCATGGAAGGCTCACTGCGTAAACGGGGGTGGGACGGAAGTCAGAAGGTGCCGGGGTAGGCGCCGCCATCGATGAGCAGGTTCTGCCCGGTGATGTAGCCGGCGTGCGCGCTGCACAGGAAGGCGCAGGTGGCGCCGAACTCGTCGGCGCTGCCGAAGCGTCCGGCGGGAATATGGGTACGTTTGCGCTCGGCCAGCTGGCCGGCGTCGATGCCCTGCTGCTGCGCCAGGTAGGCGAAGTTGCCGCGCAGGCGATCGGTGTCGAACTGACCCGGCAGCAGGTTGTTGATCGTAACGCCGTGGGCGACGGTGCGGCGCGCGATCCCGGCCACGAAACCGGTCAGCCCCGAGCGGGCGCCGTTGGACAGGCCCAGCACGTCGATGGGCGCCTTCACCGAGGAGGAGGTGATGTTGACGATGCGCCCGAAGCCGCGCTCGATCATGCCATCCACGGTCAGGCGGATCAGTTCGATGGGCGCCAGCATGTTGGCGTCCAGCGCGGCCAGCCAGTCCTCGCGGGTGAACTGGCGGAAATCGCCGGCCGGCGGTCCGCCGGCGTTGTTGACCAGGATGTCGACCTGCGGGCAGGCCGCCAACGCGGCCTGGCGACCCTCGGGCGTGGCGATGTCGGCGACCACGGCCACCACCTGGCGGGCACCGGGCAGGGCCAGCAGCTCCAGGCGCGCCCGTTCGAGCGCGGCTTCACCGCGTGCAGCGATCACCACGTTGACGCCTTCGCGTACCAGGGCACGTGCGCAGCCCAGCCCGAGGCCTTTGCTGGCAGCGCAGACCAGGGCCCAGCGGCCGGCTATTCCAAGATCCATCGTCAGTCTCGCGGGAAAGGGCGGGGAGGCATTTTCGGCGATGCGCGGCGGCGGTGGCTCAGCCCAGGCCGGAAACGAAGTGTTGCAGGTGCCGGGCGACCTCGTCGGCATGGCCCAGGAACGGGGCATGGCCGCCGTGGGCGATGGTGTGCATTTCTGCCGCCGGCGTCAGCGCGGCCGCTGCCTGCATGGTGCGCGCGGACACCAGCCGGTCGCGTTGCCCGGCCAGCCACAGGCTGGGCGTGTGCAGGGTCGGCAGGGCGCCGCGCAGGTCGCTGGCCTCGAGCAGGCGCAGGCCTTCGTTCAGCGCACGCGGTGCCGGTTCGCCACGTGCCACCAGCATCTCGCGCAGGGTGCGCAGTTCCTGCCGGGCATGCTCGGAGCCCATTGCATCCAGGGCCAGGAAGCGTTCCAGGGTGCCGCGATAGTCGCGCGCCAGGTCCTGGCCGAACTGTTCGAACACGCTCGCCTCGACGGCGTCGGGCCAGTCCGGCGCGCGCACGAAGCGCGGCGTCGCGGCGATCATCACCAGGGCACGCACCTGCGGCAGCGTGGCCGCCGCATGCAGCGCGAACAGACCGCCGAGCGACCAGCCGCACCACACCGCCGGCGGTGTGGCCGCCGCGATCGCGTTGATCACATGGGGCAGCCGCAGGGGCGTGGCATCGTCGCGACTGGCGCCGTGGCCGGGCAGATCGACCAGGTGCAGCTGGAACCGGTCGGCGAGCCGTTCGACCAGCGGCGCGAACACGCCGCCGTGCAGGGCCCAGCCGTGGATCAGCACCAGCGCCGGCCCCTGTCCCACCACCTCGATCTGCATGCTTACCGCCCCTGCCTCATGCCGACAGGGCCTGCTGGTGCAGAACGCTGTCGCGTGCATGGGCAATGGCGTCGATCAGCGCGCGCACCTGCGCCGGGGTGTGCAGCGCCGACAACGTCACGCGCAGCCGCGCCTTGCCTTCGGGCACGGTCGGCGGGCGGATCGCGGTGACCAGGAAACCGGAGGTCTCCAGCGCGGCCGACATCGCCATCACCGTGGCCTCGGCACCGCACAGCAGCGGCTGGATCGGCGTATCGGAGGCCATCAGGTCCAGCCCGTGCTGGCGTGCACCGGCGCGGAACACACCGACCAGTTCGGCCAGCTTTTCGCGGCGCCAGTCGTCGCGACGGGCCAGCTTCACTGCGGCCAGCGTGGCGGCGGCCTGCGCCGGCGGGACGGCCGTGGTGTAGATGTAAGGACGTGCGGTCTCGGCCAGGTGCTGGATCATCGTCTCGTCGCCGAGCACGACCGCACCGCTGCCCCCCAGCGCCTTGCCGAAGGTCGCCAGCTGCAGCGGCACATCGTCCACGCCCAACCCGGCCTCGGCCACGCAGCCGCGGCCGTGTTGACCGATCACGCCCACGCCGTGGGCGTCGTCCACGTACAGCAGTGCGCCCTGCATCCGTGCCACCAGCGACAACGAACGCAGCGGGGCAAGATCGCCGTCCATGCTGAACACGCCATCGGTGACCAGCATCGCCGCGCCGTCGGGCGCATGCTTGAGCTGGCGCATCGCCCCTTCGGCATCCAGGTGCGGATAGCGGCGCAGGCGGCAGCCGGCCAGGCGCGTGGCGTCGAGCAGGCTGGCATGGTTCAACCGGTCCTGCACGCAGACATCGTCCTCTTCGCTGAGCAGCGCCTGCTGGACCGCCAGGTTGGCGGCGAAGCCGCTGCCAAACAGCAGCGCGCGCGGGTAGCCCAGCCACTCGGCCATCTCGCGTTCGAGCGCGTCATGCAGTGCGTGGTGGCCACAGACCAGGTGCGAGGCGGTGGCGCCGGCACCCTCGCGCGCGGCGGCATCCTGCAGCGCGCTGACCACGCCGAACTGCTGGGACAGGCCCAGGTAGTCGTTGCTGCAGAAGCCGGTGAGCCACTGGCCATCGATCTCCAGCCGCACGCCGTCGCGCCGGGTCACCGTGCGACGCACGCGGATGCGTCCCTGGGCGTCGCGGAGCTTGCGCTGGGCCTGGATGCGGTCGTGCAGGTCGGGACGGGCCATGAGCGTGGTGGGCATGGGCGGCTGGGAAGATCCGTAGCGTACCCGGTTGCCGGGCCGGGCGCTGCCTGGCCCGGCCGGGCGGCCGATCGGCCGGCTCAGGCGGCCCGCCCGCAGCCGTGGGAGGTGGTGATCTCGGCGTGGACCGTGCCCGGGTGGTCGTGGTCGGCGGCGTCCACGCGGACCGGCATCGGGCGCAGGCCCAGCCGCTCGAACAGGGCCAGATCGCGCTCGGTGTCGGGGTTGCCGGTGGTCAGCAGCTTCTCGCCGTAGAAGATCGAGTTGGCCCCGGCCAGGAAACACAGCGCCTGCAGTTCATCGCTCATCGCCTCGCGCCCGGCCGACAGCCGCACCATCGCGCGCGGCATGGCGATGCGGGCCACGGCGATCATCCGCACGAACTCGAACGGGTCCAGCTCGGCGGTGCCGTGCAGCGGCGTGCCGGCCACCTGCACCAGCCGGTTGATCGGCACCGAATCCGGGTGCGCCGGCAGGGTGGCCAGCGCCAGCAGCAGGCCGGCACGGTGCTCGCGGGTTTCGCCCATGCCGACGATGCCGCCGCAGCAGGTCTTCAGCCCGGCGTCGCGCACGTGCTCCAGCGTGTCCAGGCGGTCCTGGTACTGGCGCGTGTGGATGATCGAGTCGTAGAAGTCCGGCGCGGTGTCCAGATTGTGGTTGTAGTAGTCCAGCCCGGCCTCGCGCAGCGCGGCGGCCTGGTCGCCGCTGAGCATGCCCAGCGTGGCGCAGGTCTCCAGCCCCAGTGCCTTCACCTCGCGGATCATCGCCGCCACCTTGGGAATGTCGCGCGCCTTGGGCGAGCGCCAGGCGGCGCCCATGCAGAAGCGCGACGCGCCGGCAGCCTTGGCCTGGCGGGCCTTGGCGACCACGTCTTCGGTGGCCATCAGCTTCTGCGCGTCCACCCCGGTGCTGTACCGCTGCGACTGCGGGCAGTAGGCGCAGTCCTCCGGGCAGCCACCGGTCTTGACCGAGAGCAGCGTGGAGACCTGGACTTCAGCCGGATCGAAGTGCGCGCGGTGCACGCTGCCGGCCTGGTGCAGCAGTTCGGGCAGCGGCAGGGCGAACAGGGCCAGCAGTTCGTCGCGGTGCCAGTCGTGGCGGATGACGGAAGGCATGGGCAAGTCCTGACAGATAGTGGAACGAAAGGGCGGCAGTCTGGTGAGCGGACCGGCAACTGTCAACCATATGGCAATCAATAAAGTTTACGGTGCATGGCAGTGGTTGGGCCACCAGCTCCTGCCCCTGCGCTGCCTGCTGTGCGACGCCCCCGGTGCGGAGGGGCTGGATCTGTGCACGGCCTGCCATGCCGGCCTGCCCTGGAACGATGCCGCCTGCCCGCTTTGCGCGCTGCCCTTGCCGGACGGCGAATCCACCGCGCGCTGCGGTGCCTGTCTGCGCACACCCCCGCGCCAGCACGCCGCCGCCGCGACGTTTCTGTATGCCGCCCCGGTGGATGGACTGCTGCGCCGTTTCAAGTTCCACCACGACTTGGCGGCCGGCCGGCTGCTGTCGCAGCTGATGCTGCAGCGTGTGCCGGCGTTCGTGGACGGACCGCTGGTGCCGGTGCCCCTGCATCGGCAACGGCTGCGCGCGCGTGGCTATGATCAGGCGCTGGAACTGGCGCGGCCGTTGGCGCGCGCGCTGGATCTGCCGCTGTGGCAAGGCGTGCAGCGCACCCGCCTGACCGCGCCGCAATCGGACCTGGATGCCGACGCCCGCCGCCGCAATCTGCGCGACGCCTTCGCCGTGGCCGGGCCCGCGCCGGCACGGGTGACCCTGGTTGACGATGTGATGACCACCGGCGCCACGCTGGACGCGGCCGCACGCGCGCTGCAGAACGGTGACGGCACGCAGGTGCGGGTGTGGGTATGCGCGCGCGTGCCGTGAGCGGGGCTTTCATGACCCGGCGCTAAGATGCCCGTTCACCCTTCACACGGAGTGCGCTGCCGATGACTACCCCTCTTTCGCCGGTGCTGTCGCTGGTGGGCCGCAGCTGGTGGATCGTGCTGCTGTACGGCGTGGTGGCCGTGGTGTTCGGGCTGATCGCGATCCTGCAGCCCCTGTCGGCGGCGACCGCGCTGGCGTGGGCGATCGGCGTGATGGCGCTGGTGGAGGGCCTGATCAGCCTGTTCGCGGTGTTCGGCAACAGCGGCGTGCCGCGTGGCTGGCTGCTGCTCTATGCGGTGGTATCGCTCGGCTTTGGTGTGCTGGCGGTGCTCAACCCGCTGGCCACCGCCAGTGTGCTGATCCTGCTGCTGGCGGTGTGGCTTATCGTGGCCGGGCTGTACCGCATCGTGTTCGCCATCCGCGTGCGCAGGCACATCCAGGGCGAGTGGCTGCTGATCTTCAGTGGGCTGCTGGCCATCGTGCTGGGCGCGCTGATGGTCGCCAATCCGATTGCCGGCGTGGCCGTCACCACGCTGTGGATCGGCATCGGCAGCGTGATCTACGGCGTGCTGCAGATCGTGGTCGCCTTCCGGCTGCGACGGCTGCGCTGAGCCCGTAACCGGGCCACAATGCGTCAACAACCTCGGGGGGGATGGCGATGCGCAAGGGATGGCGTTGGGGGCTGGTGGTGGCGGGCGTACTGGCGGTGGCGGGGTGCAGCGAAGCGCCGTCGTCCGATGTGGCGTTCACTCAGCCGGGGGCCCCGCCACGCAGCGGTGTGCGCATCGAAATGCGCGAGGCCGATACCGTGGCGCAGGCGGGCAGCGTGCCTGCGCGGACGCTGGATGGCACCCCCATCCATCTGGTCGGACCGCCGGTCATCACCGCGTCGGCCATCGCCGGTGTGCGCCAGGAGGTCGGTCCCAATGGCCTGGCCACGCTGTACTACACCTTCACCGACGCGGCCGAACCGCGCATCCAGCGCGCATCCGAGCGCTTGGTCGGACGCATGATGGTGGTGAGCGTGGACGGTGACATCATCAGCGTGGCGCATGTGAGCGCGCCGTTCGGCAAGTACATGCAGACCACCGGCGTGGAGCCGGACGATGCCGCACGCCTGATCGAACGCATGACCGGCACGCCAGCTACACCCTGACCGGGTGTGGCGACGTGCTGCGATCAGCGGAAGTTGGCCTCGATCTGTTCCAGCGACTTGCCCTTGGTTTCCGGTAGCCAGAAGGCGGCAATCAGGAAGTACAGCAGCGTGCAGCCGGCCCAGAAGAAGAACATGCTGGCATAGCCGTGGTGGCCGACGGTGGGCAGGAAAATTGCCGCGATCACCGTGGACACGAACTGGTTGATCAGCAGCGCGATGCTCATGCCGTTGGAGCGGATGCGGGTCGGCATCAGCTCGGACAGGGCCAGCCACACGCACACGCCGGGGCCCACCGCGAAGAACGCGACGAACAGCAGGATGCAGCTGGCGACCAGCCAGCCGTGGGTGGGCGAGGGCACCGGGCCGATCATGGCGCGTTCGATCACCAGCGGTGCCTGCGCGGCCTGGACGGGGTCCGGGAACGGATTGAGGTGCAGCCGGCGGAAGAAGGCGCCGATCACACTGTCGTCCGACACCGCATCATTGCGGCGGATCTCCAGCGTCGCATCGATCGGGTTGTCGCTGCGCAGCGCGCGCACGTTGCTGAAACCGCCGTAGGCGTAGGACACGGTGAGCTGCTGCGGGCCAGCAGCGGCACCACCCTCCAGGCGCTGCCACTGCGCGGCATCCAGCGGCAGCGACAAGGTGCTGCCTGCCACCTGCTGCTGCAGCAGCGGCTGCACGTCCAGACGGCCGCGTTCGCTCTGCACGAACAGCAGTGCCGCGGCCAGCAGCGCCACGGTGATGCCGCCGCTGCCCAGCATCAGCAGGAACTTGCGGCCCTTGCGGTCCACCAGCACCAGGGCGACCACGGTCATCACCGCGTTGAGCAGTTTGATCGCCACGTCGGCCCAGTTGGCCACCGCACCGGGCAGGCCGGCCTGGTTGAGGATGTTCACCGCGTAGGCCAGCACCGAGTTGATGCCGGTGGCCTGGGTGAAGGCCAGCACCAGGCAGGCCAGCACGAACGGCCACACGTAACGGCGGCTCAGCAGCGGGTCGCGCGTGCCGGCGCCAGTGCTGCGCACGGCCTCCGGCGCCTGCATGCGTTGCAGGGTCGGTTCGACCTCGGCGGCGGCAACGGTACGCTGCAACGCGCGCCGTGCCGCGTCGACACGCCCGCGGCGCACCAGCCAGCGCGGCGACTCACTGATCAGCAGCACGCCGGCGGTGAACACCAGCCCGGGCAGCAGGCAGCTCCAGAAGATGGTGCGCCAGGCATGGTCCTTGACGTCGAACAGCAGCCGCTGCTGTTCCTCGCCCGGCAGATGGCGCACGGCCGCTGCCGCGGCGTCCACCGCATGCGCGTGGTACAGGCCGATCACCGCCGCCAGCACCAGGCCGATGGTCAGCAGCAGCTGGAACATCGCCGCGCCGCGCCCGCGCCGCTCCGGGCTGAGTACCTCGGCCAGGTACAGTGGCACCACCACGCCGATCAGGCCGCCGCTGATGCCCTGCAGCAGGCGCCCCATCAGCAGCGCTGCATACCCATCCGACAGCGCCATCACCGGAATGCTGGCGGTGAACAGCAGGCCGGCCAGGAACATCGCCCCGCGCCGCCCGATCAGGTCGGCGACCATGCCGGCGAACAGCGAGGACAACACGCTGCCCAGCAGCACGGCGGCCACCACGAAGCCCAGCTGCTGGGTGGTCAGGTGCCAGCTCGCGGTCGCGGTAGCCTCCAGGTACGGCAGGGCGCCGGCGATGATGCCGATGTCGATGCCGTAGAGCAGGCCGCCCATGCCGCCGATGAACAACAGATAGCGTATCGGCCAGCGCGGGGCGTCGGCGTACACGGGCTGGGCTGCGGAAACGTCGTTCATCGGGCCGGTCCTGTCCTGCGTTGCATGCGCCGCGACGGCGCGGGGTCCGCGCTCAGTGGAGCGCGATGTCTTCGCCTTCCACCGCCACGGCGCGCACGCGCAGGTCGCGGTCGAGCACCACCAGATCGGCCCAGGCACCCACGGCGATGCGACCACGATCGGCGAGGCCGAGATAGTCGGCCGGATAGCGCGAGACCCGGTTGGACGCGTCGGCGAGGTCCAGCCCCAGCGACACCAGGTTGCGCAGCGCCTGGTCCATCGTCAGCGCGCTGCCGGCCAGCGAGCCGGTGGACAGCCGCACGCAGCCCAGGCACTTGTGGACGCGCTGCACGCCCAGCGCGTACTCGCCATCGGGCATGCCGGTGGCGGCGGTGGCGTCGGTGACGCAGTACAGGCGCGGAATCGCGCGCAGCGCGGTGCGGATCGCGCCGGGATGCACATGCTGCAGATCCGGGATCAGCTCGGCGTACTGCGCATGCGCCAGCGCTGCGGTGGCGATGCCGGGCTGGTAGTGGTCCACGCCGGTCATGCCGTTGAACAGATGGGTGAAGCCGGCCGCGCCCGCCTCCAGTGCAGCCACGCCATCGGCGTAGCTGCCGGCACTGTGCCCAAGCTGCACGCGGATGCCGAGCGCGTTCAGCGCGGGGATCAACGCGAGGTGCTGGCCGATCTCCGGGGCGAGGGTGAGCACGTGGATGGGGGCGATCGCATGCAGGCGGCGCACGTCCTGCAGGGTGGCTTCGACCACCAGGGGCGGTTGCGCGCCGAGCCGCTCGGCACTGATGAAGGGGCCTTCCAGGTGCACGCCCAGCACCCGCGCCATGCCAGGCGCCCGCGTGCCGATCGCACCGGCCAGGCCCTGCAGCGCCTGCACGATGTCGTCCCCGTGCGCGGTCATGGTGGTGCCCAGCATCGCCGTGGTGCCGTGGCGGGCATGCGCCCGCGCGACGGTACAGGCGCTGTCGCCGCCCTGCATGATGTCCACCCCGGCGCCGCCATGCACGTGCAGGTCGATGAAGCCGGGCAGGATCAGCGGAACCTCGTCGTCATCGCGCGGGTCGCTGTGCGCGGTGTCGATGGCGCGTACGCGCTGGTCGATGTGGAGGTCGCCACGCACCCAACCGGTGTCGGTGAGCATGCGGCCGTGCAGGGTGCGATGGTTGGTCAAGGGGGCGACTCGGCAATGATCACTTCGACGCCCAGCCGCTGCAGCCCATCCAGGTACTCGCTGTCGATGCTGGCGTCGGTGATGATGGTGTGGACCTGGTCCAGCCGCGCGATGCGGTGCAGGCTGACGCGGCCGAACTTGGAGGCGTCGGTCAGTACCACGATGCGGCGCGCGCGCTCGACCATGCGGTGGTTGAGGCTGGCTTCGGCCTCATGGTGGGTGGTCAGGCCGAACTGCAGGTCCAGGCCATCCACACCGAGGAACAGGGTGTCGAAACTGTAGGTGTTCAGACTGGCCTCGGCCTGGCTGCCCTGCAGCGACAGCGACTGCTTGCGCAGCAGGCCGCCGGTCAGCAGCAGCTCCACGCCCGGCGCATTGGCCAGCTCCCAGGCGATGTTCAGGCCGTTGGTCATCACCGTGACGTCGCGGTGCCCGCGCAGGTGGCGCGCCAGCGTCATGGTGGTCGAGCCGGAGTCGATGATGATGTTGTCGCCCGGTTTGACCAGCCGTGCGGCGTGTACGCCGATGCTGTCCTTCAACGGCAGGTTGAGCGCATCCTTTTCGTGGATGTCCTGTTCCTGCGGCGGCGTGCGCACCAGGGTGGCGCCGCCATGCGTGCGCGTGGCCAGCCCCTGCGATTCGATGTGGGTCAGGTCGGCACGGATGGTCACCGCCGACACGCCGAAGCGGCCCACCAGCTCGCTGACCTGCACGTTGCCGTGGTCGACCAGCAACTGCAGGATCTGTTGGCGGCGCTGGCGTGTGTTTCGCATGGGGGCGGTTCCGTCCGGAAAGGAAAGCCGAAGCTTACCGTTCCGAAAGCGCCTTGTTGCGATTGCAGGCCCGGGCGTACTCGGCCAGGCGCAACCCGACCTTGTGCTGGATGAGCGCCAGCGGCTCGGCACGCAGGGCGCCGGCTTCGATCGCCTTCTGCTGTTCCGGCAGGAACTGGCTGAGCAGGGTCTGCGGCGGCACGTGCGCGGTCAGGTTGGCCACCAGGGTGTCCAGCGCGGCCTGTACCGCCGGTTCTCCCCAGTAATAGCGGCTGCGGTCGCTCAGCGAATACGCGCGCAGCAGGCGCAGTTCGTGTTCGTCGCCCTGGTAGTAGCTGCGCCAGCTGGCGGGCTTGTCGACCATGCAGCGGTCGAGCACATCGATCAGGTTCGAGCGCTGCGCGGCAGGCAGCAGCGCGTCTTCGATCATGGCCAGCGCGAACACCGCCTCGCGGAACGCATAGGTGGCGGCCGGGCCGACCTTGAGGATGGCGAAGTGGTCGCGCACCAGCGCATGCAGCCCTGCTTCGGTCTGGTAGTCGGTGGAGTGGGCTTCGAACACGATGCGCGGCTGCTGCTCGACGAAGGCCGAGAGGTCCGCGGCGGCGGCCGGCGCGTAGTAGTGCACGCTGCTGTGGTCGAAATCCACGCCCGGCTGCACCACCATCGCGATCACGCGCTCCCACGCCGGCAGCAGGTCCGGCGCGGCGAAGGCCTCGCGGTGGATCGCCAGCGTGGTCGCCGCCGCCGCCGGCGTGGTGACCTGCAGGCCGCCGGCCAGCGATGCTTCGCCGCCGGGGACCGGTACTTCGGTGCCGATCACGTAGACCGGCGGCGGCAGGCCGTGCTCGGCCGCGGTGCGCTCGGCGATGCGCGCCAGCTCGGCCGAGCGCGCTGCCACGATCGCGTCCGGCAGCGGCACCGGGTCGTCGGCGCAGGACATGCTGCAGTCCAGATGGATCTTGTGGAAGCCGGCCGCCACATACGCGGCGATCAGCGCGCGCGCATGGGCCATCGCGGTCTCGGCCGGGCCCTTCTGCCAGGCATTCGGGCCGAGGTGGTCGCCGCCGAGGATCAGGCGCTCGGCGGGGAAGCCCGCGCGGCCGGCCAGGGCAAGCACGTAATCGCGATACTGCGGCGGGGTCATCCCGGTGTAGCCACCGAACTGGTCGACCTGGTTGGAGGTCGCTTCGATCAGCAGCAGAGTGTCGTAGCGCTGCGCGACCTGCATCGCGGCCAGCAGCACCTGTTCGTTGCTGCAGCACACGCTGTACAGCCCGACGGGGTGGCCTTGGCGGTGGGCGGCGATCAGCGATTGGACGGCGGACATGGCAACTCCGGAGGCGGTATTCAGGGGGAAGGGTGGTGCTGGCGGGCGAGCAGGGCGGCACCGCGCGCGCCGCCGGCATCGCCGAAGGCGGGGGGCAGGATCGGCGGCACGCGTACACCGGCGAACAGGTACGGGGCGATGGCGGCCGGCAGGTCGCGATACAGCTGTTCCAGCTTGGACAGCCCGCCGCCCAGCACGATCACGTGCGGATCCAGCGCCAGGATCAGGCTGGCGAAGCTGTAGCCGAGCAGGTCGCGGTGGATCGCCAGCGCCTTCTGCGCGACGGCATCGCCGGCCTGCGCGGCAACGACTACCGCGCTGGCATCAAGGTCGTCGCCGCCACAGCGCGCATGGATCATCGCCAGGCCGCTGCCGGAGACATAGCGCTCCAGACAGCCACGCAGGCCGCAGCCGCAGTCGAGGAGCGGCAGATCATGGCGATGCTGCAGCGTGGCCGGCAGGCTCCAGTGGCCCCACTCGCCGGCGATGCCGTTGTTGCCGGCGACCAGCTGCCCATCCAGGCAGTAGCCGCCGCCTGCGCCGGTGCCGAGAATCACCCCGAACATGCTGCGGTAGCCGGCGGCGGCGCCGTCATGCGCCTCGGACAGGGCAAAGCACTGCAGGTCGTTGCCCAGCACCAGCGGCCGCTGCAGGCGTGCCTGCAGGTCCAGACCGACGGTACGCCCGGTCAGGCCCGGCACATTGGCACTGAGCTGGCGGCCGCTGTCGCGGTCGCGCACGCCGGGCAGGCCGATGCCGACCGCAACGCCGGGCCGGCCGAGGGCCGCATCGGCGGCAGCGACCAGATCATCCACGGCCTGCAGGAACGCGGGATAGTCCTGGGTCGGGGTGGCCACACGCTGGCGGTGCTGCACCGCCAGCGTGGCGTCGCACGCCACCAGTTCGATCTTGGTGCCACCGATGTCGATGCCGTACCAGGTGTGCATGCGTGCTCAGCCGTGGGGGTGGATGGTCACGCCCTGCACGACCCGGTTCACGGTGCCGTCGGGGAAGGGATTGTCCGGGGTCAGACCAAGTGCGGCCGAGCGTTGCAGCGCATAGCACTGCGGCACCAGCAGCCACAGCGGCGCCAGCCACGGATCGGGCAGGTCGGCGACATCGAGCACGAAGTCGCCCTCGGCGCGGTCGTCGCCGTCCGGCCCGATCGAGATGACGCGGCCGGCAATGCCGTCGCGACGCAGCTCGTTCAACAGGTCCTGCTCGTAGCGGCGCGACAACGGCTGCGCGCTGCGCAGCATCACCACCAGCGTGTCGGCGTTGAGCGTGGACTTGGGACCGTGGCGGAACCCGAGCGGTGTGTTGGCCAGCGCCAGCACGCGCCCGGCCGTGAGTTCGAGCACCTTCAGCGCGGCTTCGCGCGCGGTGGCTTCCAGCGGGCCGCTGCCGAGGTAGATCACGCGCGTGTAGGGCGCCTGCGCCAGCGCGGCCACGGCGGCGTCCCATGCCTGCAGGGCCGTCCCGCCGTGCGCGGACAGCTGCCGCAGGCGCTGCAGCCGCTGCGGCCACGGCGCGCGATCGAAGGCGCTCAGTGCGGCCAGCAGCATGCAGGTCAGGCTGCTGGTCATGGCGAAGGCGCGGTCGCAGCTGGCCGGCGGCATCAGCAGCGACAGGGTGTCGCTGCGGCCCTGGCCGCGCCGGGCCAGTTCGCCATCGGCGTTGCAGGTGATGTCCAGGAAGCGCGCAGCGTCCACCTGGTCGCGCACCAGGTCCACCACCGCCACGCTTTCCGGGCTGGAACCGCTGCGCCCGAACGACACCAGCAGGGTCGGGCGGTCGCGGCGCAGGTACAGCGCCGGATGGGTGAGCAGGCTGGTGGTGTGGATCGCGCGGATCTCGGCCGGCCACTGCGCGTTGAGCTGGTCGGCCACCATCTCGGCGATGAACCCCGAGCTGCCGGCGCCGGTGAAGATCACCAGCTGATCGGCATGGCCCAGGCGTTCGCCAAGGAAGGCATCGATGTCGGTGTGGCGGGTGTCGAGCAGATCGGCCAGCGCGGCCCACAGGCCGGGCTGCTGGGCGATTTCTTCCGCGGTGTGGGCGCCGCCACGGCGCTGCCAGGCGGGCAAGTCAGGGAGCAGAGAAGCGTCCATTCGCAATTCCTGTTGGGCGACCGCACCTTCTTCGCTTTCTTTCGAAATGTCAAATATCGAAAGAAAAAGAAAAGCAGGTTCGGTCACATTTTTCGATCGGATTTGCGCGAAAGTGAGGGCTGATGCCGCAGTGCATCAAGGTTTCAGGCGATACAAACCGTGTATTCAGGTGCCGTTTGGAAAGTGTTGCTTTGCGTCATCTTTCGTTTGTGAGAAAATATCCTTCATTTTTCTTTGCAATTTATTGACATCTTTCGAGGCCCTGCCCTAGAGTCGGCCGCAATGGTTTCGGATACCCGCCGAACGCGGGCTTGGGGGCAAGGTGGAAACCCGTATACGTCATGCCGGTCTGTCGGTGGCTGTGGTCGCTGCGCTGCTGCTGGCCGCCGCGCCGGCCATCGCCGAGCCGCTGGGCAACCTGCGTACGATCGCCGCCGCGCCCGCCCGGGACGGCAGCCCCGGCTGGGAGATCCGCACCGATACCGGCGCGACGCTGCGCGTGGACCTGCTGCGCACGGATCTGCTGCGCGTACAGGCCGGCCGCAACGGCACGCTGCACCCGGCGGGCGACAAGGCCGCCCCGATCGTGGTGCCGCAACCGGCCGCGACCGTCCCCTTCCAGCTGGAAGAAGATGGCAACGAAGTGCGCATCCGTACCGACGCACTGGTGCTGCATATCCAGCGGCAACCGCTGCGCCTGGCACTGGATCGCCGCGACGGTGATCGCGAGGTGGCGCTGTGGCGCGAGCTGCAGCCCCTGGATCTGGATGCCGCACAGAGCGTGCAGGTGCTCTCCAGCGAGGGCGGCGAACACTTCTACGGCGGCGGCCAGCAGAACGGGCGCTTCGAGTTCAAGGGCCGCGAGCTGGAGGTGTCCTACTCCGGCGGCTGGGAAGAGGGCGACCGGCCCAACCCGGCGCCGATGCTGCTCAGCTCGCGCGGCTGGGGCATGCTGCGCAACACCTGGAGCGATGGCACTTACGATCTGCGCCAGGCCGATCAGGCCACCCTGCTGCACCGCGAAGACCGCTTCGATGCGTACTACTTCGTCGGACCCGACCTGCACACCCTGCTGGACCGCTACACGGCATTGACCGGCCGCGCCGGACTGCTGCCGCGCTGGGCGTTCTCCTATGGCGACGCCGACTGCTACAACGACGGCGACAACCGCAGGAAGCCCGGCAGCGTGCCCGACGGCTGGAGCGACGGCCCGACCGGCATCACGCCCGACGTGGTGGACAGCGTGGCCCGGCAGTACCGCGAGCACGACATGCCCGGCGGCTGGATCCTACCCAACGATGGCTATGGCTGCGGCTACACCAAGCTGCCCGACACCGTGCAGGGGCTGGCCAAGTACGGCTTCAAGACCGGCCTGTGGACCGAAAACGGTGTCGACAAGATCGCCTGGGAAGTGGGCACCGCCGGCAGCCGCGTACAGAAGCTGGACGTGGCCTGGACCGGCAAGGGCTATCAGTTCGCGATGGACGCCAACCAGTCCGCGTTCAACGGCATCCTGCACAACTCGGACTCGCGCCCGTTCCTGTGGACGGTGATGGGCTGGGGCGGCATCCAGCGCTATGCGGTGGCCTGGACCGGCGACCAGAGCAGCAGCTGGGACTACATCCGCTGGCACATCCCGACCCTGATCGGCTCGGGGCTGTCCGGCATGGCCTACGCCAGCGGCGACGTCGATGCGATCTTCGGCGGCAGCGCCGAAACCTTCACCCGCGACCTGCAGTGGAAGAGCTTCACGCCGGTGCTGATGGGCATGTCCGGCTGGTCGGGCAACGCGCGCAAGCACCCGTGGTGGTTCGACGAGCCTTACCGCAGCGTCAACCGCGATTACCTCAAGCTGAAAATGCGCATGACCCCGTACATGTACGGGCTGGCGCACGACGCGGCCACCACCGGCGCGCCGCTGCTGCGCGCGCTGATGTGGGACTACCCGCAGGACCCGCAGGCCTACACCGAAGCGCACAAGTATCAGTTCCTGCTCGGCCGCGAACTGCTGATCGCGCCGGTCTACCGCAGCCAGGCCGCCAGCCGTGGCTGGCGCCGCGACATCCACCTGCCGCCCGGCCGCTGGATCGACTACTGGGATGGCCGCCAGCTGCTGGCCGGTGCGCAGGGCCGGTCGCTGGACCGCCCGGTCGATCTGGCCACGATCCCGGTGTTCGTGCGCGCCGGTGCGATCATTCCGATGTACCCGGAGATGCTCTACGACGGGCAGAAGCCGCTCGACGAAGTGACCTTCGACCTGTATCCGCAGGGCACCTCGCAGTACACGCTGTACGAAGACGACGGTGCCACCCGTCGCTATGAAACGGGCGAGTCGAGCACGCAGGCGATCACGGTGCAGGCCCCGGCGCAGGGCAGTGGGCCGGTGCAGGTGCGCATCGATCCGGTGCAGGGCCGCTATGCCGGCCAGCTGCCGCAGCGCCGCTATGCGCTGCGCGTGCTCAGCCGCCAGCGACCGGCTGCGGTCACGCTGGACGGACGCGCGCTGCCGATGCTGGCCGACCTGACCGCCTGGCAGGCGGCGGGCGAGGGCTGGTACTTCGACGCGGCCGACCGCCGCGGCACCCTGCATGTGCGTACCGCGCCGACCGACATCCGGCAGCGGCTCGCACTGCAGCTGGATCTGCCCGCCACCGCCGCGCCCGCCGACGACGCCTTCCCGGCTGCGCCGGCCCTGGGCCGCGCGCTGCCCTCCGACAGCCTGCTGGTGGTCAACCGCCCAGCCGAGGAGCCCGGCTACGCGCTGGAGAAGGCCTTCGACGACGACCCGGCCACCTGGTTCCGCACGGTGCGCAACCAGGCGGTCAAGACCGGTGCGCACGAATGGGTGGTCGGCTTCGGCGAACGCAAGCTGATCGATGGCATCGAACTGGCGCCGCGCAACGACCAGCACTGGAAGCACGGCCAGGTGCGCGATTACGAGATCTACCTGGGCGACAGCAACGGTGAGTGGGGCGAGCCGATCAAGCGCGGCCGCCTGACCCTGCAGCAGGGCACGCAGCGGATCGACTTCCCCGCCCACGCCGGCCGCCTGCTGCGCTTCCGCGTGCTGAGCACGCAGAACCCGGACGGCGACGGTGCCAGCGGGGCCGACCCGATGGTCACCGCCGCACAAGGCAGTGTGGCGCGTGCGGTCGATGCGCTGCAGCCCCGCGACGTCGGCCCGATCGTGCTGTCCACCTTCCACGTGCTGGAGCATCAGCAGCCGGAAAAGCCCGCGCAGCAGCTGTATCTGTCCGCGTTGCCGCTGCCGGCTGAAATGACGTCGCAGGTCGCCGCCGACCACGCCTTCGGCGGCCGGGCCGACATGCGCATGAACGGCCTGCACTTCCGCCGTGGCCTGGGCGTGGATGCGTCCAGCCGGATCGACCTGCAGCTCAAGGGCAACTGGCGCCTGCTGCGCGCCGACCTGGGCATCGACGACCAGTGCCGCGCCGCCGGCGGCATGCAGTTCCAGGTCTGGGGCGACGGCCGGCTGCTGTACGACAGCGGCCTGGTGAAAGCGCCTGGTGTGGTCAAACCGGAGCTGGACGTGCGCGGCCTGCAACGGCTGAGCCTGCGCACGCTCGGGGCGCAGGGCGACACGCCTGCGCAGGTCTGTGGCAACTGGGCCAACGCGGCCCTGATCGGACAGGAGGGCGATACCGCCAGCATCGTGTCGCCCTGACGCCGCGCCCCGCGCGCGACCCACCCGTTTTCAAACTGCTCTCTCCGTTTCCCGACTGCGGTCATCCGGCCGCGGCACGGGGGACGTTTGCCTGACATCCACCCATCCACCGCCAGCCCCACGCTGCGGATCGAACAAGGAGACACAGATGTTGACCGAACGCCATCGCCATCGCCGCATCCCCGCCACGCCCTTGTCCATCGCACTGGGCCTGGCCCTGGCCGCCGTCGGCAGCGCCGCCGCGCAGGACGCCACCCCCGATCCCAAGGCCACCGAGCTGTCACGGATCGAGGTCACCGGCTCCAACATCCGCCGCAGCGATGTGGAGACCGCCTCGCCGGTGCAGGTGATCAGCAAACAGGACATCGAGAACATGGGCGCGCGCACCCTGCTGCAGGTGCTCGACAACCTGCCGGCCGCGCGCCCGGGCCAGCAGGATTCGCGCTCGCTGTTCAGCGGCTCGGACGGCGCCTCGCAGGCCAACCTGCGTGGCCTGGGCGCGCAGGGCACGCTGGTGCTGCTCAACGGGCGACGCCTGTCGTACTACGGCGCACCGGCCGGCTTCCAGACCCAGTTCGTCAACATCGACGCGATCCCGGCTGCGGCGATCGAACGCATGGAAGTGCTCACCGACGGCGCCTCGGCCGTGTACGGTACCGACGCGGTGGCCGGCGTGATCAACGTGATCACCAAGCGCAACTACCAGGGGGCCGAGGTCAGCCTCACCACCGACAGCTCCTCGCGCATCGATTCCTACGGCGAACACCAGGGCAGCATCACCGCCGGTTTTGGCGACCTGGACGAAGACCGCTACAACGTCTACGCCTCGGTCAACCTGTACCGCCGCGATGCGATCCCGCTGAGCGACTTCTACGACAAGCGGCCGCCGCAGTATTACGTCAACAACCCCAACTACATTCCCAACCTGCGCCTGGGCACGGGCAGCAAGCCGGGCGAGTTCAATCCGGGCAGCTACTTCGCCTTCGACCCGGTCACCGGCCGGCGCGTGCAGGAAGCCGCCCCGGGCTGCAACAACGTGCTGACCACCGAAGCGGCCGGCCCGCGGTGCATCTGGCAGACCTGGATGAACAACGAGATCGACGCCGGCGCCAAGTCCGAACGCAACACCGCCTACGTCAACGCGCACTTCCTGATCGGCGACAGCACCGAAGCCTTCGCCGAGGCGACCTACACCGACATCGACCTGACCGCCAACGGCGGCACGCCGCGCGCCTACGGCACCACCACCGGCAATCCCACCAGCTGGTTCTCTCGCAACACCGGCACCACGGTCAACCAGTTTCTGTACCCGTACCTGGGGCCGAACAACGAGTACAACCATGCCAGCCCCGAGCTGAAAGCGCTGATGGGCGGCGTGGTGGGCCTGCAGTACCTGCTGCAGGACGTGGGCGCCAATCACTTCGGCCAGCGCAACACCGACCAGAGCTACCGCGTGGTCACCGGCCTGCGCGGCACCGCCGGCGACTGGAACTGGGAAACCGCCTTCGCTACGGCCGGTTCGCACTCGGTGACCTACCAGACCACCAACGTCAACCTGGCGGGCTTCCAGAAGGCCTTCGGTCCGTACACCATCGACCCGGGCACCGGCCGGGTGATCATCTCCGACCATCCCGCCTACAAGTTCGGTGAGATCAGCGAAGCCAACGCGGCGCTGATCCGCGAAGCCTTCCCCACCTTCGACATCGAATCCTGGACCCGCCTGCATACCCTGGACGGCAAGATCGAAGGCCCGCTGTTCACCCTGCCGGCCGGCGAGGTACGTGCGGCCTTCGGCTTCAACGCCACCCGCGAAACGTTCTACACGCCGGGCAACCCCGATGCCGCCAATGGCCTGATCACCCAGCAGGGCGGGTCGTGGTTCGATGGCAAGCGCAACACCTACGCGCTGTTCGCCGAGACCGTGGCGCCGCTGACCGAGAAGCTGGAACTGGAAGCCGCGCTGCGCGTGGACAAGTACCCCGACTTCAGCGCCAACCTCGCCCCGAAGCTTGGCCTGACCTACCAGATGTTCGACCAGCTGATGCTGCGCGGCACCTACTCCGAAGGCTTCCGCGCACCCAGCCTGGCCGAAGCCGGCACCGGCGGCGTGTTCGCCCAGATCGGCGGTTACCGCGACGAACTGCGCTGCAATGAAACCAACGCGATCGCCAACCTGCTGCGCAGGTCCGCCCGCCCCGGCGATGTGGACCTCGGCAATTCGCTGCTCAACAGCGACTGCAGCCGCAACGTGGCCCGCATGACCCAGCCCAACCAGGACCTGAAGCCGGAGAAGGCCAAGATCGCCACGGCCGGCCTGGTGTTCGAGCCGACGCAGTGGCTGTCGGTGTCGGCCGACTACTGGTTCATCTACCGCCGCAACGAGATTGCCGCACCGGATTACAGCAAGCCCGAAGACATCCAGTCGATGACGCGCTCGCCGATCACCGAGGCCGATCTGGCCAATCAGGCAGCGCTGGCGGCGATGTGCGCCGACCCGGCCAGCGGCGTGGCGTGCCCGGCCACCCTGCCGGGCTACAGTGCAGGCAACGTGCTCAGTGTGGTCGGCCAGTACAAGAACCGCGGCCGCACCCTGATCGACGGCTTCGACATCGACGCGCGCACCCGCTTCACGCTGGGTGACTGGGGCACCCTCAACGTCGGGGTTGCCGCCACCATCCAGCGGCGCAAGGAGACCTACACCGACGACGAACTCGGCTGGTACTACGGCAACACCATCGGCTACTACGGCAACCCGCGCCTGCGCGCGACGTTGAACGTCGACTGGAACTACCAGGCCTTCACCACCAGCTTCTTCATCAACTACGTCGGCGGCACCAAGTGGGCCTGGGACCGGATCGATGCCGAGGACAACAATCCCGAGAGCTGCACCGGCGGCTATCTGGCGCTGAACCCGGCGCAGTGTGACGGCGTGCCCTCCTGGTGGACCGCCAACCTGAGCGTGGCCTGGCGTCCTGACGCGCACTGGAACATCGGCGTCACGGTCAAGAATCTGTTCGATCGCATTCCGTTCTACGATCCGAACAGCTTCCTGGGCGACTCCAGCGATTACGCCACCATCTACGGCCGTGGCTACAGTCTCACCGTCGGCTACAAGTTCTGACGTTTCCACCGCGCCGGCGCGTGCCGGCGCGGTCTTTCGAGGAGGGTTTTTCATGCAACGTAGGGAATTCATTCTGGCCAGCGCCGCCGTGGCGGCCACCAGCCTGCTGCCGCAGACGCCGGCATGGGCGCGTGGCCGCAAGGTGCGGCTGGGCGTGATCGGCACCGGCATGCGCGGTCAGGTCCTGCTGAAGGAACTGGTGCGCCGCGACGACGTGGAGGTGGTGGCGCTGTGCGACATCGAACCGATCATGCTCGGCCGCGCCGTGGAGATGGTGGCCAAGGCCGGCAAGCCCGCGCCGAAAACCTACGGCCAGGACCGCGACGTGAACGCCTACAAGCGCCTGCTGGAGCAGCGTGGACTGGACGGTGTGATCATCGCGACCCCGTGGGAGTACCACGCGCCGATGGCCATTGCCGCGATGCAGGCCAAGGTCGCGGTCGGCTGCGAAGTGGTCGCCGGCATCACCCTGCAGGACCACTGGGACGTACTCAAGACCCAGCTCGACACCGGCACGCCGTACATGCTGCTGGAAAACGTGTGCTACCGCCGCGATGTGATGGCGGTGCTGCAGATGGTGCGTACCGGCCTGTTCGGCGAACTGGTGCACCTGCAAGGCGGCTACCAGCACGACCTGCGCGGGGTGAAGTTCAACTCCGGCGATCCGTCCCAGCCTTACGACAGCGGTGTGGAGTTCGGCGCCAAGGGCTGGTCCGAGGCGCGCTGGCGTACCGAGCATTCCGTGCAGCGCAACGGTGAGCTTTACCCCAGCCACGGCATCGGCCCGTGCGCGATGTACACCGGCATCAACCGCGGCAACCGCTTCACCCACATCAACGCGTTCGCCAGCAAGGCGCGCGGGCTGCACGAGTACACCGTGGCCAAGAGCGGCGGCACCACCCATCCGAGCACGAAGGTGACCTTCAAGCTCGGCGACATCGTCACCACCACGCTGGCCTGCGAGAACGGCGAGACCATCCTGCTGCAGCACGACACCTCGCTGCCGCGTCCGTACTCGATGGGCTTCCGCGTGCAGGGCACCAAGGGCCTGTGGATGGACGTGAACCAGTCCATCCACATCGAAGGCCGCAGCCCGCCGCACAAGTGGGAACCGATCCAGGCCTACCAGGACCAGTACGAACATCCGCTGTGGAAGCAGCACGCCGCCACCGCCGCCAGCGCCGGGCACGGCGGCATGGACTGGTTCGTGATCCATGCGTTTGTGGAGGCGCTCAAGGCCAAGGCGCCGATGCCGATCGACATCTACGACGCCATCACCTGGAGCGCGATCACGCCGTTGTCCGAGCAGTCCATCGCCAACAGCTTCCAGACGCTGGAGTTCCCGGACTTCACCGCCGGCCTGTGGAAGCAGCGCAAGCCGATCTTCGCTTTCGACGGGACGTACTGAGCGGCGCCGTCACCGCGACGGCCACCACCAGAGCCACAACGCCGCCGCGCCGGAGCCCATCGCATGGTCACCCCGGCCGGCGGCGATGTCGTCCACGCCCTGCCTGAGCAGGGCCAGCGCGCCGGCGTCCAGACGCAGGCCGGCCCGGTCGCCCTCGTGCTCCCACACCCAGCCGTCCACGGCGGCGTCATGCCCGATCCGGACCGAGCCGGGCGCCTCCCATGCCGCACGGCGGTTGTTGGGGACGGCGAGCAGCGACGGGGATGGCGGCGTCACCTGCACCGTGCGCGCCGCGCCGGTGCCATCGGCCAGCAGTGCATCGATCAGCCCCTGCAACGACGCGCAGCCGGCCGCATCACTGCTGAGGTGCCAGCCGGGGTAGTAACGCTGATGATCGGTATAGCGCCACAACGTGGTCGTGCCGCGCTGCTGCCAGGCGTGTGAGGATCGCATGCGCGCATTCTGCACCATGCCATCTGCGTTCGCGCGCGCACGAACACACCCACAAGGGGGAGGGCGGGGAACAGGGGGAGATGGTGCGCCCGGAGGGATTCGAACCCCCGACCAATGGCTTCGGAAGCCACTACTCTATCCGGCTGAGCTACGAGCGCGTTGTGTACTGCTTCCCGCTGGGCTGCCCGTTGCGGGCGGCCGGACCGTCGAGACGGCGCGGGAGTCGCATTCTAGCGGTAAACGCGGCGCAGGTCTCCCCCCTCTCCGAATGTGCCGTCCGGCAGCGCTCCGGGCGGGCCCAGGCGGTATCCTTTACCGATGGCTTACGAACGTTTTGAAACGCCCGGGCAGGCGTCACCGTCGCGCTGGCGGCACTACTGGAAACTGATGCGCGCCGATCGCCCGATCGGCACCCTGCTGCTGCTGTGGCCCACCTGGTGGGCGCTGTGGCTGGCCGCCGGCGGCCTGCCGCCGCTATGGACCCTGTTTGTGTTCACTGCGGGCGTCTGGCTGACGCGTTCGGCCGGCTGCGTCATCAACGACTACGCCGACCGCTGGCTGGACCCGCACGTCAAACGCACCAAGGACCGCCCGCTGGCGAGCGGCGCCGTGTCCGGGCGCGCGGCGCTGGTGCTGTTCGCCGCGCTGATGCTGGTGGCCTTCGCGCTGGTGCTGACCCTGAACGCGCTGACCATCGGGCTCAGTTTCATCGGCATCTTCCTGGCCGCCAGCTACCCCTATCTGAAGCGCTACACCCACCTGCCGCAGGTCTACCTGGGCATGGCCTTCGGCTGGGGCATCCCGATGGCCTTCGCTGCCGTGCAGGGCGAAGTCCCGGTGATCGGCTGGCTGCTGTATGGCGCCAACATCCTGTGGTCCACCGCGTACGACACCTGGTATGCGATGGTCGACCGCGACGACGACCTGAAGATGGGCTCGCATTCCACCGCGATCCTGTTCGGCGATCTCGATCTGGTCATCCAGGGCATCCTGTACGCGCTGTTCCTGGGCGCGATGGCGCTGGTGGGCGTACGCGCCGGGCTGGGGCTGGCCTACTGGGCGGGCGTGGCGGTGGCCGCCGGGCTGATCGCCTACGAGTTCTGGATCGCCCGCAAGCGCGAACGCGAGCCGTGCTTCAAGGCGTTCCTGCACAACAACTGGGTGGGCGCGGCCCTGTTTGCCGGTATCGCCGCCGCGCTGGCGCTGGGCTGAGGCCCGCCGGTCTAAGACCAATAGGCGACTGACAGCCCCGCCGGCAGCGCACAGAATCGGTCCCATTGAACACCTGGGAGGGTAACGATGGGCACCTCGACGACAGTGCGGGATGGGTGGATGGCGCGCGCGGCGCTGCGGTCGGCCGCGTGGGCCGAGAAGTGGTTCCCCGATGCCTACGTGTTCGCGGTGCTCGGCGTGGTCATCGTGGCCGCTGCCGCGATCGGCTTCGGCGCCACCCCGCAGGCCACCGCCAGCGCCTTCGGCGATGGCTTCTGGAGCCTTATCCCGTTCACCATGCAGATGGCCTTCGTGGTGATCGGCGGCTACGCGCTGGCGACCGCGCCGGTGGTGGCGCGCTTCATCGACGTGCTGGCCCGGGTGCCGCGCACCGGCCGGGGGGCGGTGGTGTATGTCGGCCTGGTCAGCATGCTGGCGTCGCTGCTCAGCTGGGGCTTCTCGCTGGTGTTCGGCGGCCTGCTGGTACGCGCGCTGGCGCGCCGCGAGGACCTGACGATGGATTACCGCGCCGCCGGCGCCTCGGCCTACCTCGGCCTGGGCGCGGTGTGGGCGATGGGGCTGAGCTCGTCGGCCGCGCAGCTGCAGGCCAACCCGGCCTCGATGCCGCCGGGCCTGGTGGAGATCACCGGCGTGCTGCCGTTCACCGAAACCATCTTCCTGTGGCAGTCCATCGTGCTGACCGCCGCGCTGATCCTGGTCTCCCTGCTGATCGCCTGGCTGACCGCCCCCGGCGCGGCAACCGCCCGCACCGCCAAGGACTTCGACGGCGCGGCCCAGGCCGAGCCGGCGCCCCTGCAGGCGCGCACACGGCCGGGCGAATGGCTGGAGTACAGCCCGCTGCTGACGGTGCTGCTGTCGCTGCTAGCTTTCGGCTGGCTGTTCGGCGAGTTCGCCAGCAAGCCGCTGGTCACCGCCATTGCCAACCTCAACACCTACAACTTCCTGTTCATTTCGCTGGGCCTGCTGCTGCACTGGCGGCCGCGCAGCTTCCTCAATGCGGTGGCCAAGGCGGTGCCGAGCACCACCGGCGTGCTGATCCAGTTCCCGCTGTACGGCGGCATCGCGATGATCCTCACCCATGCCACCGGGCATGGCGATGAAACCCTGGCGCATCGTCTGTCCAGCCTGTTCGTGCACGTGGCCACCACCGATACGTTCGCGCTGGTGATGGGCGTGTACTCGGCGGTACTGGGCTTCTTCGTCCCCTCCGGCGGTGGCAAGTGGATCATCGAAGCGCCGTATGTGATGCAGGCAGCCAACGAACTGAAGGCCCACCTTGGCTGGGCGGTGCAGGTCTACAACGCGGCCGAGGCGCTGCCGAACCTGATCAATCCGTTCTGGATGCTGCCGCTGCTGGGCGTGCTGGGGTTGAAGGCGCGTGACATCGTGGGCTTCACCTTCATCCAGTTGCTGGTGCACATTCCGCTGGTGCTGGGCCTGCTGTGGCTGCTGGGCATGACCCTGGCCTACGTGCCGCCGGTCATGCCCTGAGCCGGGCCGGCGTGCCGGTCACGGCCAGGCGTCGGCCGGCAGGGTAAGGGCAACCTCGATCAGGATGGCAAGCACGGCGTCCGCACCGGCCGGGCCCACCAGGTAGCTCACGCGTGCATGCACGCACCGGTGCAGCGCCACCCGGAACAGGTGTGGAAGACGTGGCAGGTCGCGGCGCACCTTCTGCACTACGGCGTCCAGTTCTTCGGACAGTGCCAGCAGCGGCGCCGCCTCGGGGTCGGCGATGGCGCCCTCCAGGGCCAGCCGCAGCACGCCGTAGCAGGCGCGGATACCCCGCGCGGGCGGCAGCGCCGCCGGCAGGTCGGGGCGCTGGTCCTGCGCCCAGGCCGCGGCGACATCCAGCAGCTGGCTGTGGGCCGCAGGACCGGACAACGCCATCGTCAGCGCGGCGTCCCACTGCCGCTGGGCGTACGGGTCGCCCGCCAGCGCGAGGTCGCCCTCCCGCAGCAGGCGCTGGTACAGGAGCGCCACCGCGTCGCGCTCGGCCTCGGGCGGCGTGGCCGCGTTTTCCAGCTCACGCAGGGTGGCGTAGTCCATGAGGGGCTCACGTAGTTCCGGTGCCTGGTGACGCGCCCAATGCCGGATGCGGATGTCCGCAGCGGTATAGCCGGCATCGTCGGGAGCCACCACGTTGATGGCGTCACGCAGCACCGAACAGAAATGCAGGTCGCGTGGATAGGGGGCAGCGCCCGCATCGGTGCTGTCGAGGGCATCGGCATCGTCATCGACACGGGGAGTGCCGGCAGACGTGCTCTGCGCGGCCTGCAGCGCTTCGCCGAACCGGGTCACGCGCTCATGGAACAGCCGGCGCGAACGGGCAGTGGCCGGGTCCGGCGGCATGCCGGCCGGGGCCGGTGCCAACCGACGGCGTGCGGCATGGAAATCCCGGCTGCTGCTGCCTGCGAGCGGCGCGCACATGCGCGCATGCAGCCGGGGCAGGGTGGCGCCGGCGATGTCGGTGGACTGCATCGGCCACACGCCCAGGGAGGTGGCGGCCGCGACCAGCGGCTCGGCATCCTTCGGCAGGCCCTGGTAGTCGATCACTACCGCGTGATGCTTGTCCGCGTGCGGCGCATTGATGGTGGAGATGGCAGCGGCCAGCGCCTGTGCCGGCAGCATCGCATCCACGTACAGCAGCGCATGCCTGGCCCCTGCCGGCGGTGGTGGCGCGTTCACTGCCACCAGCTCCACCGCCGCCTCTTCCACGGGGTTCATGCGACTGGGGCGCACAATGCAGCTCTCCCGCCCGGCCCGTTGCAGTGCGGCGTGGTAGGCCGGCTGCTGTTCATCGCGCACGATCAGGCGCGCCAGCAGGTCGCGCTCGGCGCAGCGGGTCTGCTCCATGAGGTGCCGGGCGATGTCGGCGGCAATCCCATCGGCGCGCGCGGCGCATGCCGCAGGGGTATCGGCCGCCGCGTCCCACCCGGCGCCGGCGCGCGTTGCATGGAATACCGGCACGGTCACGCCGTCGTCCACGGCCTCGGCGGCGCTGTAGACGTACAGCAGCTCGCCGGAGGTGTCGCCGTCCACGGCCATCGCCACGGGCAGGCATGACAGGGTCAACCAGGCCGAGCGCGGCAGCGCCGCCCGCAACTGTGCGCGCACGGCCGGCGGCCCCGACCAGACGCCTGCGTCCACCCACAGCACGACATCGTGGCCGCCCTCATGTGCAGGCAGATCGCGCTGCTCCCGCAGGACCTGGCGCACACTGGCACTGACCGGCCCGTGCTCATCGCCACGCAGGAAACGCGCCAGCGTTTTCGCCCCGACCCGGGGTGGTGCGGGCCACGCCGTGCTTTTTCGCTGGTCCACGCGGACCGCCGCGCCGTTGGTGACATGCAGTACCCGGCAGCTGCGCAGGTGCGGGTCCTGTTGCAGGGCCTCCAGCAGCCAGTGTGCGGTCAGCCGCAGGCCACTGCCGCTGGACAGGCAGACCTGGCCGCCATTGCGGCGCCCGCGGGCATCGCCGGTACGCAGCTGCGAGAGCATCGCCTGCACGGCGCCGAACTGGCCAGCGTGCGCGATGTGCCGCCGGCCGTCGGGCCCGGCGTGGGTGAAGCAGCGCAACAGTCCCAGCAAGCGGGCTGGCGCCAGCAACCCGCTCAGCAGCTCCGCATGTACGCCCCGCGGCACAGCGCCGCTGATGCCGTGCAGGCCGTCGCGTGCCAGCGCCGCCTGCACACTGGAGCGCACGTACAACCGCCCGGCGCGCACCGGCCGCGCCGGACGTTCCTGCCAGCGTTGCCAGCCGCTCGCTGGGGTGCCGGGGGCCGCGTAGCGGCCGCCACGCCGGTCCAGTGCAAGCAGCAGCTGGGCGAAGACGTACGGCTGCCCGGTGCAGGCCTCGCGCTGGAAACCCAGGTGGCGTGCGATGGCCTCGTCATCGCGTGCCCAGCGCCCGACCGCATCACGGCCGCAGCAGGCCACCAGCGCCAGCGGCAGTCCGTTGACGTAGGCCACCAGCTCCAGCACGCGCGGCGACCCGGGCGGTTGCGGGCCAAGCGGTACGTTGGCACCAACGTCAAAGCAGTTGGCGGCTGCATCCGTCCAGTCCACCAGCGGCACGCAGACGCTGACGCGCCGGCCATCCGGCAGCGTGTCTTCCACGGTGGTGCCCTGCAGCAGCGTCTGCACATCGCGGGCCGCGCCGTGTGGACCGTGGGTGGTGGAGGTACGCAGCACGGTAGCCATCACCTGCTCGATGGCCGTTTCCGACAACGGCCACTCGCTCTCGCCGTGGGTGAAGCGGAAGCCCTGCAGGTAGTGGCGCAACCGCGTCATCAGCACCACGCCGTCCTGCCGATGCAGCCGGCGGCGCGGCAGATAGCGCCAGCCGAGACGCAGCAGCCAGCCCAGTGCGGACCGCTGCACGAGAGTATCGAGGGGAGGAGAGGGAGCCGACATTGACGCAGTGTGTACGAGGCTGCGCCCTGCCCGCTGTGTGCATCATTCCGATTCCTGCTGCTGCTGGTGATTGATCTGAATTGGTTCCAGATTGATTCTCGAATCCTGATTGCGCGCATCAATACATCTGCCGCTCATCGCGACCCGCGAACCTGGTGAGGCCCTACGCCACTACCACTGCATGCAGTGCAGATGCGGCAGCGTCGTGTGTGCGTCACTGCCCCCCATGTGCGAGACCGCGCAGGTCCGCATCGATGTGCTGGCCGATCTGTGCCAGGGTGCGGAACAGCGTCCTGCGTTCGTCGCGCAGCCCGGCGGCATCGATCGGCGCGGTCGCCTGGACCTCGGTGAGGTAGCGGGCGATGCTCAGCGACCCCTCATGGCGGGCCAGTTCGGCGGCCGTCGCACGGTAGGAGAATCCCGGCACCGCCACCCGCTGCTGGCAGGTGGCGATGACCCGTGCCACCAGGTCGGCCGGCAGCTTCGGGCCACGACTGCCACGGCATGCGGCCACGCGCGCGTCGATGAACAGCACATCGGTGTCGTCGCGCTTTCGGCGCAGCACCAGCAGCGCGGTGGCCACCGGCTGGCCGGCGAACAGGCGATCGGGCAGGCCGATCACCGTTTCCAGCACGTGCGCCTCGAGCAGCCGCCGACGGATGGCCGCTTCTTCCCCGCCGCGAAACAGCACGCCATGCGGGACGATGATCGCCATGCGCCCCTGCTGCGGGTCCAGCAGCTGCAGCATGTGCTGGATCCAGGCCAGGTGGCCGCGCTGCCGTGGCGGAACGCCGAGGCCAAACCGCCGGCGCGTTTCTTCCGCCGACGTTGGCGGATTCCACGGCAGGGAGAAGGCCGGCCGCGACAGGCAGATCTGGACGTGCTGCGGGACGCAGCCGCGCGCGGGCGGCTGTTCCAGCGGATCGCCGCGCCCCAGGCCGTGGGCGTCTTCCCCGTGCAGCATCAGCCGCAGGCGGGTGCGGGCCCATTGCAGCGGGTCGCGTTCCTGCCCGTACAGCACATGCCGGCGCGCGCCGTGCTGCGTGCGCGCCCAGTGCGCGCAGGCGAGCAGCAGCGCCCCGCTGCGGCAGTCCGGATCGCTGATCGCGTCGTCCTCGCCGGGGTCCAGCAGTGCGGCCATCAGATGCGCCAGCGGGTCAGGGACATGCCCGTCAGCGGTCTGGGAAGGCGCACCCGCCACACGGTCCAGAAGGCGATCGACCGCCGCTCCGATGTCCCTGCGGCGGGCGCTGCGCAGGCATTGGGCGTCCAGCGCCGGCACCGCCATGCGGCCCAGCAGGTGCGCCAGGGCCGCATCCTGGCGGTCCTGGCCGGAAGGCAACGCGTCCTCCAGGCGCAGTGGGGCGAGGACGTCCTCGAGTGCGGCGGGATTGGCGGCTGCCAGGCGCTCCAGAGCAGTGAGCAGGCGGTGCCGGTTGCCAGCCACGAACCGTTGCCGATGCAGCCGCTCGAAGCGCGCATCGATGGGCACCTCGAGCTGCTGGGCACCGGGCGACAGCGGCTCCCAGCTCAACGCCGACAACGCGCTGGTTGCAGGATCGCGGGCAAACGCCTGGCTGTCGCTGGCGATCTTCAGGACCAGCAGGGCCAGCACCAGGTGGACGCTGGCCTGCCTGTCGGGGGCGCCGGCAAGCGTGTCGCAGGCGGCGGTCAATGCGGCGAGCGTGGCATGCGTACCGGTGCCACGGGCAGGAGCGGTCGTGCTCACGCGACGGCTCCGTTGAGCATCCGCTCGGCAACGGCGGCAAGTTGTTGCTGACGGTTGCGGATCAGGGCTTCCAGGCAGTCCTGTTCATCGCGCACACGACGTGCCAGGGCCAGGACCCGCTGTTGCTGGATCAGGGGCGGGACCTGCACCGGCAGCACGTCCAGCACGCTGCGGCGGATGCTCTGCTGCCGTGATCCGGCCGACTGCCGGCGCAGGTAGTGCTGGGCAGGCGGCTGGTTGAGCTGCCAGGCCAGGAATGCCGGCAGCAGCACCTGCGGATGCTCGACCCGGATCACATACAGATGGGGGCTGCACAGCGTCGCAGGCTGAGGGTCGCGCAGCAGCATGGCCAGCGGATGGTTGCCGCGACCGGCGATCAGGATGTCCTGGTCGCGCACCCAGTCCGGTGTCTTGCGGGCACGCAGTACAGTACGCAGGAGTGGCGCATCGGGGCGCAGTGCATCTGCGGCCAGATCCTTCAGCTGGATCACCTGCACGTCGCCTTCCGCAACGGCACGGATGGCGCCGCGGAAGGGGTGCCCCTGGCGGACGGTGGCGACAGTGCCGAGCAGGTGGCGGGAGGTGACGGCGTGCATGGCGTACACCATCGCGTGGGCCGCTCGAGACCGTCAACACGCGCGAGTGCACCAGTTCGAATGGTGCATGTTTGTTTCTAGTGGAGTGTCGGAACTGCGATGAAGCTCGCAGGAGCCGGGCGCGACTTTCAACAGTTTCATCTCTGAATCTGTGCTTCGCCAAATACACCATCAATTGAAGTCACGCGGCTGCGCAGCAGGTGGGCGCCCGTCAGGCGCGGGCGGGGCACCCATCCCCCTGTTCAGCACCCGCGCGACGCGGTGCATGACGACATGGCGAGGTGTCATGAGGCACGGGTGTGCCCTGTGGCGCAAAGGTTTCCGGCGTTTGGTGGAGTGCCGGTGGGCGAATTTACGCGGTTGTATGAAAACGGCCACGCACCGTTAACCTCTCCCTGCACAGCATGTCACCGACCCCGGCATTCCGCCGGCGGCCTCCGGAGACCCGACATGGCACAGCAGCGCAATCAGAACCCGCAGCAGAACCAGGAACGCGGGCGCGATCAACAGCAGCAGCAACAGCAGGAACAGCAGCAGCGCAACCAGAACCAGCAGCAGGGTTGGCAGGACGAAGAAGAGTGATGCCGGCCGGCCATGCCCGCCAGCGAAGCCCCGCGTGATGCGGGGCTTCGTGTTTCAGGGCGGTGTCACGCGCTGTGGACCTGCCAGCCGAGCGCGGCATCGCGCAGCATCGCCCCCGCTGTGACGCCGCCAAGGCGCACCTGGATTCCCTGCGCATTGGGCAGCGCGCGCTGCTCCGGAAACCAGCGGCGGGTGGCATCCACCACGATCAACAGGCCTTCGTCATCGCCGAGCGGCGCGAAGTGCGGTGTGGGCGTGGACAGCGGTGCAAGCCCGAAGGCGGCCTCCACCTGCGCCTGCGTGGCCGCTACCGCGGCAGCCGGCAGCCCGACCTCGCTGATGCAGGTCATCTCGCTGCCGTGGAAGGCGCCGGTGCGCTCCGATGCGGGCAGGCGGCGCCGCGCGATCAGTTCCAGAATCAGCCCATCCGGGCCGGTGAAGTAGATCGACTCGGCATCCCAGCTGCCGCCAAAGTCGAAGTGCTCGCGGCCCTCGGCATCGCGCTGCCGCTGCGCGCGTGCATCCAGCCAGGTGGTGGCCGCGGCGAAGCGATTGTGCGGCACGGTGAAGGCCAGATGCACCCCGCCCACCGGCCGCGCGCCGGCGGGTTCGAGCTGCAGCGTGCTCCAGCCGATACGGACCTGGTCTGCACCGGCCTCCAGTTCCAGCACGGTGCGGAAGTAGGTGGCGACGGTGCCAGGATCGGAAACAGGCAGCAGGAGATGTTGGATGCGCATGGGGACAGAGTGCGACGCGCATCGCCTGCGTGTCCAGCGCAGACCGGTACCCGCGGTCAAAGCGCTGCAACATCCGGCAACGCGGTGCCTGCCACGTGCTGCCACGCTGTGCCTGCCGCATGTGCCTCGCGCAGTGCGGTGCAGGCGCGCTGCATCCCCACCCCTTGAGGATGCAGCGCGTCCTGCCCTGTTCACCAGAGGAGGGGGCGAGATGGGCATCATCGATGGCAGGCCGTTGGGGCTGGCGGCGGACGACGCAGCGCAGGCAAGGTTGGAGTCGGACGTGATCTTCGGCTGCGTGTTCCTTGGTTTCCTGCGCGACGCGCTGCAGCAGGGCGTGGTGCTGTGCTGGGACGTGGACCCGGCCGATCCGCCCGCGCAGGTGGAGCAGGGCATCCAGGCACTGCAGGGCGTGCTGGAGCGGCTGGTGGCGCTGACCGGCATCCAGACCGACACGGTGCGGGTCGGCCAGAGTCCCCGCTACGAACCGGCACGCCGCCAGATCGCCATCGCCGCCGTCTCGCGCCCGCACGGCGACGATGCGGCACGGCAGGCGCGGCGCCAGATCCAGTGGACGCCCGAGGTGGAGCAGCGCATCACCGAACTGCTGGACAACGATCCGCTGATGGAACAGAACCTCGACGCCGAGTTCGGGGCGTACTACGGCATCGTCGATCATCCCGACAACACCAACCCCCTGGTGATCAGCTCGGTGCGCCGGTTGATTCCGTATGCGGACGAAGGCGGCCGCTGGAACCGCCGCGTGCCCGGGCATGGTCTGATCCACTACGACGACCCGGCCTGGACGCTCGAACAGGCCCGGCAACTGCCCAAGCAGGCCGGTTCGACCGAAACCGCGTCGCGCATCGCGGCGTGGGACGGCGAAGGGCATGTCTGCGGCTACTGCCACGGCATGGTCTGGGCGGTGGCACAGGTGCGGTGCAACTTCCCCGACGGGCGTCCGTTTGAACTTGGGCTGGGCAGGAACACGCACAAGCTGGCGTCGTGCTTCGGCTGCAGCACGTTCCTGCACGCCAATGGCCTGGCCCCCAGTTCGATGCACCTGGGGCGTTCGGATTCGTGGGTGCCGCTGCCCGAAGGCGAAGACGGCGTGGCCGTGTTCAACCTCGGGCTGGGCAACGAGGCACGCCACCCCGGCATCGTTGCCGGCTTGAACGCGGCATGGGCGACGCACGTGGCCTGTTGGCTGGTGGCCGGTGCGCGCATCGCCGCCCAGGACACCGCCCGGGTGCCACCCGACGTGCGTGCCGTTGCGCGTACGCTGCAGCGCGAGGCCAGCGCGCGCGGGCGCGATACCCAGGCCGTGGCGAACCTGTTCCTGGATGCGCTGACCGTGCACCAGAAGGATCTGCAGCGGCTGATGCGGTTTGTGGGGTAGCAGAAGCCCACCTCGACCGCCCCACCGAAGGACTACATTATGTTGGCCATCCTCGGCATCCTCGTGGGCTTCTTCCCGCTGGGTATCGTGGCCACCGTCCATGCCTGCCGCGTGTCGTCGCAGTTCCTGGCCGGCAATGTGGAGCAGGCCAGCGCATCGTCGCGCAAGGCGCTGCGCTGGTCGATCGCCTCGCTGCTGACGATACCGGCACTGCTGGTGGTGCTCATTGCATATGGATTGCTGACGCGCGCATTCGCCTGAGCTGCGCGAGATGACGCGCTCTGCCGAACCAGCGGCTGGTATGCGGCAGGCCATCGGTGGAGTGATGTTCCGCTGCGATGATGGGTCCCCGGCCTCACGTTCACCGGAAGGTGGCGCTATTCTCGGTCGCAGGACACAGGGGGATTCAGCGGATGAAGAGCAAACGGCACTACCTTGTGGTGGGGGTTGTAGCCTTGGCGTGGTGCCTGGTTGTTGCCGGCTACTGGGTGGGCAAGCGCCTGGCATTGGCCGAGAACTGTGATTCCGGCGCCAAACAGGTTGTCACGTGCCCGTCCCCTGCCGATCCAGCTGCCGGTAGCCGATAGCCTCGGCCAGGTGTGCGCGGGTGATGGCGGCACTGTCCTCCAGATCCGCGATCGTCCGTGCCACGCGCAGGATGCGGTGCATCGAGCGGGCCGAGAGCTGCAGGCGTTCGACGGCGTCTTCGAGCAGGTCCTGGTCCGCACTGTCCAGCCGGCAGTGGGTGGCGAGCAATGCCGGTGGCAGCTGTGCGTTGGGCATGCCGCCGCGCGCGAGCTGCACGTCGCGTGCGGCGATCACGCGTGCGCGCACGCTGGCGCTGTCTTCGCCGGCCGGCGCGTCGTCGCGCATCGCGCGCGGTTCCAGCCGTGGCACATCCACGTGCAGGTCGATGCGATCCAATAGCGGGCCGGACACGCGGCCGCGATAGCGGGCGATGGCGTCGGCGCTGCAGCGGCAGCGGCCACTGCGGTCGCCGGCCCAGCCGCAGGGGCAGGGGTTCATCGCGGCGATGAGCTGGAAGCGTGCCGGAAAACACTCGCTGCGCGCGGCGCGGGTGACCACGACGTGCCCCGACTCCAGCGGCTCGCGCAGCACTTCCAGCGCATGGCGGCTCCACTCGGGCAGTTCGTCGAGGAACAGCACACCGTTGTGCGCGAGTGAGATTTCGCCCGGGCGCGGATGCGAGCCGCCGCCCACCAGCGACACCGCGCTGGCGGTGTGGTGCGGCGCGCGGAACGGGCGCTCGCGCCAGCGTGCCGGGTCGATGCCGTGGGCGCTGCACGAGGCCACGGTGGCGGTTTCCAGCGCGTCGGCGTCGCTGGGCGGTGGCAGGATGCCGGGAAGCCGCGAGGCCAGCAGGGTCTTGCCGCAGCCGGGTGTGCCGAGCAGCAACAGGTGGTGGGCGCCGGCGGCGGCGACCTCGAGCGCGCGGCGTGCCTGGTGCTGCCCGCGCACGTCACGCAGGTCGGCGCTGGCCGGTGCGGGCGCGAAGGCGACGGTCGCGGCGGGCAGCGAGCGGCCATCGAGGCCGGCGCAGACTTCAAGCAGGGTGCGGGCGACGCGCACATCGGCATGCGCGGCGAGGGCAGCCTCGGCGGCGTTGGCCGGCGCGACCACCAGGGCGCGTTGCTCGGCGGCGGCGGCAAGCGCGGCGGGCAGCACGCCGTCGACACCGCGCAGTTCGCCGGTCAGCGCGAGTTCGCCGAGAAACTCATGGCCGTCCAGCGTGCGTGGATCTATCTGCCCGCTGGCGGCGAGGATGCCCAGCGCGATGGCGAGATCGAAACGCCCCCCTTCCTTGGGCAGGTCGGCCGGTGCCAGGTTGATGGTGATGCGCCGCTGCGGGAACTCGAACTGGGCGCAGAGCAGCGCGGCGCGCACGCGGTCGCGCGATTCACGTACGGCGGCGGCCGGCAGCCCGACGATCTGGGTATGCGGCAACCCACCGGTTAGCATCACTTCGATGCGCACCGCAGGCGCGTTGACGCCGGCCCGGGCGCGGCTGTGCACCAGGGCCAGGCTCATCTGCGTGCGTTCGGGTCATCGGCCATGCCGCCCACAATGGCGGTGCGTGCCGGTGTGTTCCATCAGCGCTTGCCGCACCCGGCGGTAGGCAAGCGCGCGGGCTCAGGCGGCGGGCGGTGCCGGGTCGCGTGCTTCCAGTTCGGCCACGACCTTTTCCAGCGCCTCCAGCTTCTCGCGCGTTTTCAGCAGCACGGCGCGCTGGACGTCGAATTCCTCGCGGGTGACCAGGTCCAGCTTGCCTAGCCCAGCCTGCAGGGCGGTCTTGAACGTGGCCTGCAGTTCCTCGCGCGACTGACGCAGGCCCGGCGGGACCATGTCGCTCAGGCGGCGGGCCAGGTCATCCAGGTGGTTGAGGTCGATCATGCTGTGCTCCGCGGGGTATACGCTAAGGATAATCCGCCACGGCGGCGCCGGCACCGATGACGGTGCATCGCGTTCACCGGCGGACAGGCGTTATCCTCGCTCGCCGGAAATACAGGAGCCCAGAAGATGAAGATGGTCATGGCGGTGGTCAAGCCATTCAAGCTCGACGACGTGCGCGAAGCGCTGGCCGAGCGCGGCGTCACCGGGATCACGGTGACCGAAGTCAAAGGCTTCGGGCGGCAGAAGGGCCATACCGAGCTGTACCGCGGCGCCGAATACGTGGTCGATTTCCTGCCGAAGGTGAAGATCGAAGTGGCGGTCACCGACGGTCAGGTCGACGAGGTGGTCGAGGCCATCGTCAAGGCGGCAGGCACCGGCAAGATCGGCGACGGCAAGGTGTTCGTCTATGACCTCGGCAGCGTGGTGCGCATCCGCACCGGCGAGCTCGATGCAGACGCGCTGTAACGCCCGGCAGCCCCGTAATGCGGGGCGCTGCCCCGCCCCTCAGGCCGCCTTGAACCAGCGATAGAAGCGCTTCCAGCCCCGACGCAGGCTGGCCACCCAGCGCGGGTCGGCCACCAGCGCGGCCTGCGAGGGCGTGGGCGTCAGGCCGGTCAGGCGCTGGCGCATCTTCAGCAGGTTCTTCATGTCGCTGCGGCGCAGCTGGCGGGAGACCGGGTGCACCGGCAACCAGCGCGGGCTGCGCCAGGCCGAGGTGAAGTCGACCAGGACCGGCACGCCCCCGCTGACCATCACATTGGTGCCGTGCAGGTCGTTGTGGGTGATGCCGGCCGCGTGCAGGCGGCCGAGTGCGTACTGCAGCTGTTCAAACACCTCCGCGCCCACGGACTGGGCGGCGCTGAGGGTCTGGCCGGGAATGAACTCCATGCCCAGTGCCAGGCCACCGATGGTGCCGAGCAGGGCCGGTGCGTGCTTCCAGCCGCTCAGGCGCTGCAGGATGCGGGCTTCACGGCGCACCAGCAGGCGCGCCAGCAGCGACAGCGGGGTGCCGCGGTAACGGGTGTAGTCCTTGACCACCGCCGGCTGGCCGTTGAGGCAGGTGCGGTAGACGTCGGGTTCGAGAAGGCGTTCGCCGCGCTTGAGCAGCTCGGCGGGGGCGGTGTCATCGACACACGGGGAAACGAAATTGTTCATGGGGGTCTGGGCGACCCGGCGGTCGGCGCAATGCGTCAGGCGTACCGGTGCTGCTTTCTAAGGCGAGAACTAAAGATTTCGTTAATTTTAGTACTCGCGAGTACACCAATCCAGCGTTTGTCGGAGAAATGTCGTAGGCGGACGTGGAACAGTTCGTCACGCAGAATCGGACAAAGATGTCTCAGTTCGCGCTGTTCCCTTATGAATCAGGCGGTTGCAGCGTCCGTTGATCGGGCGATGCGTGCCAGGAACGGCAGCAGTGCGTCGCGCAGCTGGTCTACCCCCGGCTGTTCGATGGGGAAATGCCCGCACTGCTCCAGCAGCACCCGCTGGCGTGGCGTGGCGAGACGCGCGTAGAAGCGGTCGCTGATCCGCACCGGCGTCCAGGCATCGCAGTCCGGGTGGACCATCAGCACCGGGCAGCGATCAAACTGCTCCGGCTCGAGCGCCGGGACGGTGTCGAACAGGGACGCCAACAGGCCCAGCGGCACGCGGTTGCCGCCGCCGAGCGGGTCGCCGCAGACCAGTGCGGTCAGTGCGGGGTCGCGGGACATGCGGTCCATGTGGGTGAACCAGCGCACCGGCACGCGCAGACCACGGGTGACCCGGCTGAGCGGACGCAGGGCAGGCAATAGCGCCCGCATCCACGGGCGTCGCACCAGGGCCGCCTGCACCTGACGGTCGCGGGGATCGGCCAGGGTGGTGGCGACCAGTCCGCGCACGTGGGGCGATTCGGCCGCCACCAGATAGGCCAGGTAGCCGCCGATGCTGGCGCCCAGCAGCACCACGGGGCGCGGGCGTTGCGCATGTTCGGCCTCGATCAGCGCCAGCAGCGTGCGCTTCCATGCGGCGTAGTCCACCTGCGTCCAGTGTCCACGGCTGAGGCCATAGCCGGGCAGGTCCGGCGCCAGTACCTCGTGGCCGGCCACGGCCAGACGCTGGGCCAGCGGCGCGAACATCCGCCCGTAGCCGCCGGCGCCATGAATCAGCACGACGGTCAGGTCGGCATCGGCCGGTCCATGCCGATCCAGCCACAGCGGACCCGCCGGCCCTGCGACGCACACGGCGCGGGGCGCGCGCGTGCCAGCCACCGGGTCGAAAAAGCCCTGATAGGCCTGGCTCAGGGGCGGATACGGATCGGCGGCGGCGTGGGGCATCGGCCTAGTCTAGGGCTCCGTTTGCCCCCGTCACGCTGAACCTGAGTCGCTGCCCGCTTGACCCCGACGCAGGCGCTGCGGACCATACGCTGTTGATCGCGACATTGGCGGCCGCCCCTCCACGGCACGTCCCCGCCCCCTGCCGCCTTGCCGGTGCCGGATTCTCCCGTGCACCGTTTCCCCATTTCAGGTCCGGCCCCGCCGGAGGAAGACTGATGATCAAGATCGTGCTGGCAGTGCTGTTCATCGCCTGCGTGCTGTACATCCATTACCGCGGCAAGGTGCGTGCGCGCTGGTCGCGCCAGCTGCTGGACCACTCCAGCTTCATGGCCCCGATCAACGTGATCATGTACATGTTCTCCAAGGTGCCGACCACGCCGTTCCTGGACCCGGGCAAGGAGTTCCCGCAGCTCGAACCGCTGCGCCAGAACTGGCAGATGATCCGCGACGAAGCGCTGGCGCTGCGCGATGCGGACAAGATCGCCGCGTCGAGCACGTTCAACGATGCCGGCTTCAACTCGTTCTTCCGCCGTGGCTGGAAGCGCTTCTACCTGAAGTGGTACGGCCCGTCGCACCCGTCGGCGAAGACGCTGTGCCCGAAGACCACCGCATTGCTGGAGTCGTTGCCGGATGTGCGCGCGGCGATGTTCGCCCAGCTGCCGTCGGGCAGCGAACTGCGCCCGCACCGCGATCCCTTCGCCGGCTCCCTGCGCCTGCACCTGGGCCTGGCGACGCCGAACGATGATGCCTGCTACATCGAAGTGGACGGCATCAGGAAGAGCTGGCGCGACGGCGAATGGATGATGTTCGATGAAACCTACATCCACCACGCGCACAACGAGACGCCGGACGACCGGGTGATCCTGTTCTGCGATATCGCCCGTCCGCTGCGCTTCGGCCTGCCGGGCCTGTTCAACCGTGCGGTGGCGTCCACGCTGCTGGCCGGTGGCGCCTCGCCCAACCTGCCGGGCGATCCGACCGGTGGCGTCAACAAGGCCTTTGGCGGCGTCTACAAGGTGCGGCTGAAGGCCAAGGCGCTGCGCGAGCGCAGCGTGGTGGCCTACCAGGTGATCAAGTGGGGTCTGGTGGTGGCGGTGATTGCCGGGATCTGGGCGATCTGAGCTGCGGTTGCCGGCCAGCGGCCGGCACTACCGGAACAAACAAAACCCGCGCTGTTGCCAGCGCGGGTTTTTTGTTGCCGCATCACATACCGGTAGGTGCCGACCGTTGGTCGGCACGCCTTCGATCAGCCCTTGAGGGCTGCCGCCACGAACGGCGGGGTGACCAGCACGCCGGTGTGCAGCGCGGCGGTGTAGTACAGGGTGTCGAACGACTTGGAGGCCGAATCGGCCTGGCGGAAGTCGAAGCTGCTCTGGCCCTTGCGCGCCAGGGTCACGCTCCACCAGCCGGTGGGGTAGCACGGCTGCGGGAACGGCAGGGTCTTGAACGAACCGAAGCCGGCCTTGCCCATCTCGGTGCGCATTTCGTTGATCAGGTCCAGCTGCATCAGCGGCGACTCGGACTGCTGCACCAGGATGCCGTCGTCCTTGAGCGCCTTGAAGCAGCTCTCGTAGAACGCCTTGTTGAACAGGCCTTCGCCCGGGCCCACCGGATCGGTGGAATCGACGATCACCACGTCCACGCTGCCGGCCGGGCAGTTGGCCATGTAGGCCACGCCGTCGTCGAACATCAGCTCGGCGCGCGGGTCGTCGTTGGACTCGCACAGTTCCGGGAAGTGCTTGCGGGCCATGACGGTGACCTGCTCGTCGATGTCGCACTGGGTCACGCTCTCCACGCCCGGGTGCTTGAGCACCTCGCGCAAGGTGCCGCAGTCGCCGCCGCCGATGATCACCACGCGCTTGGGCGCGGCGTGGGTGAACAGCACCGGGTGGCTGATCATCTCGTGATAGAAGAAGTTGTCCTTGCTGGTCAGCATGATGGCGCCATCGATGGTCATCAGGTTGCCCCAGTCGGTGGTCGCGAAGATCTCGATCTTCTGGAACGGCGACTGCACTTCGTCCAGCTTGCCGGTCAGGCGGTAGCCGATGGCCGAGCCGGTGCGCTCGAAGTGCTCGATGTACCAGTTGTTGTTGTCAGTCATGGAGAAACGGTCCTGTTCGGGGAGTTGGAGCCGGGCGGGCGGCGGGAGCCGCGTGGCACTAGCCACATCCGGACGGGTCGGCCTGTTCAGGTTCTGACCTGGGCACGGGCGCGGGCGCGCATGATAACGGAGCTGTCGCCATATAGGCGTTATCATGCACCCCCTTTTTTACCAACCAGGCCCACTGAAATGACCGATTGGTCCCTCGACCAAGCCCGCAAGACCTACTCGATTCCGCATTGGGCGGATGGCTACTTCGACGTGGATCAGGCAGGACACATGGTGGTGAGACCGACTGGCCAGGACGGCCCGGTGGTGTCCTTGCCGAAAATCGTCGACGCCGCCCGCGAGGCCGGCGCCAAGCTGCCGCTGCTGGTGCGCTTCCCGGACATCCTGGGCCAGCGCCTGGGCAAGCTGCAGGCCGCCTTCGCGCAGGCCCAGGCCGATTGGGAGTACCCGGGCGGCTATACGGCCGTGTACCCGATCAAGGTCAACCAGCACCGCGGCGTGGCCGGCACCCTGGCCAGCCACCACGGTGAGGGCTTCGGCCTGGAAGCGGGCAGCAAGCCGGAACTGATGGCCGTGCTGGCGCTGTCGCGCCCGGGCGGGCTGATCGTCTGCAACGGCTACAAGGACCGCGAGTACATCCGCCTGGCCCTGATCGGCCGCAAGCTGGGCCTGCAGACCTTCATCGTGATCGAGAAGCCGTCCGAGCTGAAGCTGGTGCTGGAGGAATCCAAGGCGCTGGACGTCAAGCCGGGCCTGGGCGTGCGCATGCGGCTGGCCTCGCTGGGTGCGGGCAAGTGGCAGAACAGTGGCGGCGACAAGGCCAAGTTCGGCCTGTCCCCGCGCCAGCTGCTGGACCTGTGGAAGTCGCTGCGCGACACCGAGTACGCCGACTGCCTGAGCCTGCTGCATTTCCACATGGGCTCGCAGATCTCCAACGTGCGCGACATCGCCAACGGCATGCGCGAGGCCACCCGCTACTTCGTGGAGCTGTCGCGCCTGGGCGCGAAGATCACCCACGTGGACGTGGGCGGCGGCCTGGGCGTGGATTACGAAGGCACCCGCTCGCGCAGCTTTTGCTCGATCAACTACGGGCTGAACTCCTACGCCAGCAACATCGTGCAGCCGCTGGCCAATGCCTGCGAAGAACACGGCCTGACCCCGCCGCGCATCGTCACCGAGTGTGGCCGCGCGATGACCGCGCACCACGCGGTGCTGATCGCCAACGTGTCCGAGGTGGAGGAAGCGCAGGAAGGCCGCGTGCCGGACCAGCACGATGACGAACCGGCGGCGATCCGCCACCTGCGCGAGATCCATGCCGAGCTCGACGAGCGTCCGGCGGTGGAACTGTTCCAGGAAGCCCAGCATTTCCATGCCGAAGGCCTGTCCAGCTATGCGCTGGGCCAGATCGACCTGCCGCAGCGTGCGCGCATCGACGACCTGTTCTATGCCATCGCCCATGCCGTGCGCGCGCGTCTGAGCTATGACGAGAAGAGCCATCGCCCGGCGCTGGACGAACTGAACGAGCGCCTGGTCGACAAGTACTTCGTCAACTTCAGCGTGTTCGAGTCGATCCCCGATGCGTGGGCGATCGACCAGGTGTTCCCGATCGTGCCGATCGAGCGCCTGAACGAGCAGCCGGCACGTCGCGGCATCATCGCCGACATGACCTGCGATTCGGACGGCATGGTCAAGACCTATGTCGAGAACGAGAGCCTGGACAGCTCGCTGCCGCTGCACGCGATGAACCCGGGCGAGAGCTACCGCATCGGCTTCTTCATGGTCGGTGCGTACCAGGAGATTCTGGGCGACATCCACAACCTGTTCGGCGACACCGACGCGGTGGAAGTGCTGGCCGATGCCGATGGCTACGCCATCACCCAGCAGCGCCGCGGCGATACCACCGATGTGATGCTGGACTACGTGGGCTACAGCCTGGCCGATCTGCGCGCGAGCTATGCCGCGCGCGTGGCGGCGGCGAACCTGTCGCCGGCGCGTGCGCAGGAGCTGTCCGATGCGCTGGAAGCGGGTCTGACCGGCTACACCTACCTGTCCGACGAGCCGCTGGTCTGATCGGCGCGGTCGACCGCACCTTGATGCGTGGCGCGGCGGCGCGATGAGCAGCCGCGCCATCATTCACCTGTTGCTGCATGCCGCGGTGCCGGCGCTGCTGGCGTGGCTGTTCTGGCGCAAGCGGTTCGCGTCGGCATGGCTGTTGCTGCTGCTGGGCTGGATCATCGACCTGGACCACCTGCTGGCCGACCCGATCTACGCCCCCAACCGCTGCAGCATCGGCTTCCACCCGCTGCACACCGCGCCGGCGATCGCCGTGTATGCGGGGTTGTGCGTGCCGAAGAAGACGCGGTTGTTCGGCATCGGGTTGATCGTGCACATCGTGCTGGATGCCATCGACTGCTGGTGGATGCACGCCGGCAGGTGAGGGTAGAGGGGGCGCACCCCATCGCTCAGCCGGCGGGCAGCGTCAACGTTGCGCGCAGGCCGAGGTGTCCATTGCGCAGTACCAGCGTACCGCCGTAGCTTTCGGCGATATCGGCCACGATCGCCAGGCCCAGGCCGCTGCCGGGCGCGCGCTCATCCAGGCGCACGCCACGGCCGAGCGCGCGCGTCAGGTCTTCCTCGGGCAGGCCACTGCCGTCGTCGTTCACGTCGATGCGCATGCGGTTGCCGACGTGCGCCACGGTCACCTCAACCCGGTGCGCGGCCCATTTGCCGGCGTTGTCGAGCAGGTTGCCGAGCATTTCCTCCAGGTCTTCGCGCGCGCCGGCAAACAGGCCCTGCGCGTCCGGATCGTAGTGGAAGGACACCTCGCGCCCGACGTGCACGCGCTGCATCAGCCCGCACAGGCTGGCCAGCACCGGCGCTACCGGCGTGCGCTGCTGGCTGTCCGCGCCGATGCCGGCGGCCAGGTAACGCTCAATGCTGGCCTGCATGCGCGCGGTTTCGCTGCGCAGGGTCTGCCGCCAGTCGCTGCCATCGCTCTCGGCTTCGGTGGCGAGCACGGTCAACGGGGTCTTCAGGGCGTGGGCGAGATCCTCGGCGCTGCGGCGCGCGCGCAGCACCATGCGTGCATGGTGGTCGAGCAGATCATTGAGCTGCGCCGCCAGCGGCGCGACTTCCTTGACCAGACCCTGCTGCGGGAAGCGCACCTGTTCGCCGTTGCGCACCTGCCCGGCGATGCGGCCAAGCTCTGCCAGCGGTCGCAGGCCGTAGTGCACCTGGGTGACCAGCACCGCGAACCACAGCGCGATCAGCACCGCCAGGGCCAGCGCGGTGCGCTGCCGGAACGCGCTGACCTGGGCGTCGAGTTCACTGCGGTCGGTGGCCACCACCACCTTCAGCGGTGTGGCCATGCGCGGCAACGTCACCTGCTGCGCCAGGGCGCGCAGCGGCTGCTGCAACGGCCCGGTGGTGTCGTAGGCCTGTGCCGGGCCGGTCCGCAGCGTGGCGGGCGTCAGCAGGGTGTCGTCCCACAGCGAGCGCGACTGGCCCAGCGGCTGGCCCTTGGCATCCTGCACCTGCCAGTAGGTACCGGAGAACACCCGCTGGTAGCGCTCGTCCGACAGCGCCCGACGCAGCTGCAGGCCGCCCTGCGCGTCGCTTTCGGCCAGTGCCAGCACCGCGATCAGTTCGTTGCCCAGGCGCTGGTCCATCGCCGCGCGCGCCGAACGCTCGAACATCGCGCCCAGCCACCAGGTGGCCACCGCCGAGACCAGCACCAGCCCCAGTCCTCCGGCGAGCAGCAGGCGCGTGCGCAGCGAACCGGTCATGGCGCGGCCGACAGCCGGAACCCCTGCCCACGGTGGGTGTGGATCAGCTCGGCGCCGAGCTTGCGGCGGATCCGCCCGATCAGCACGTCCAGCGTGTTCGAGTCGGGGTCGAAGCCTGCTTCGTAGACGTGTTCGCCCAGGCGCGACCGACTGATCACGATGTCGGGGTGATGCATGAAGTAGCTGAGGATGCGGTGCTCCTGCGGGCTCAGGTGCAGCAGTTCGCCATCCAGCTCGAAGCGGCCGGCATTGACGTCCAGCAGCAGCGGCCCGCACTGCAGGCGCGGGCTGGCGTGGCCGGCGCTGCGGCGGATCAGGGCGCGCAGGCGCAGCAGCAGCTCCTCGGGTTGGAACGGCTTGGTCAGGTAGTCATCGGCGCCGGCGTCGAAACCGGCCAGCTTGTCGTGCCAGCGGGCCCGCGCGGTCAGTACCAGCACCGGGAATCCCTGGCCGGCCTGGCGCCAGCGCTCGATCACGCTCAGGCCGTCCAGGCCGGGCAGGCCGAGATCGACCACCGCCGCGGCAACGTCCTCGATCTGCCCCAGCTCTTCCACGGCGCGGCCGTCGGCGCTGTGCAGCACCACGTAGCCGGCGTCCTCCAGCAGGCGCTGCAGGCGGCTGGCGAGCAGGGCGTCGTCCTCGGCAAGCAGGATCCGCATCAGTCTTCTTCCATCTTCAGCAGGCGACCGCTGCGCGCATCATAGTCGAGCTCCATCACCACGCCGTTGGCGCCAAGGATCTCGATCTCGTAGCGGTCATCGTCCAGGTCCACTTCCACCAGTTTGCCCGGATAGCGGCGCAGCGCGTCGGCGACGACCTGCTCCAGCGGCACATACCGGCCCTGGCGAACCGCCTGGCGTACTGCGTCCTGCTGGCGCGCGCCGCCGTCGAGCACCCGCGCGGGGTCCTGCGGGGCGATACCAAGCAACAGCGGCAACAGCAGCGACAGGGCAGACATGGTCAATGATCGTGGGGGATGCATACGGTATACGGTGCGTGTCTAAACGCTGTCTAACAACCGGTCTCATGGTGCGGTTAGGCCCGCTTGCCAGACTGGCGGTGCCGGAATCGCCCGGTCACCCCTGGAGCCCCCCATGAACATTCCGATGCTGACTGCCGCCCTGACCGCGGCCCTGTTCTCCGCCCCGGCCTTCGCCGCCGATCTGACCGCTGCCGATGTGCAGGCCAAGCTGCGTGCGGCCGGCTACACGCAGGTGCATGAGCTGGATCGCGAGGACGGCGTCTGGGAAGCCGACGTCACCCGCGCCGACGGCACCGTCGACGAAGTGATCGTCGATCCGTCCAATGGCGAGATCTTCGATGCCCGCGGGGGGCGCACCGTGCTCGATGCCGGGCAGATCCTCGCGCTGGCCGGCAAGGCCGGCTTCCAGAAGATCGAGTCGTTCGAACGCGAGGGCGCCACCTGGACGCTGGAAGCCCGCAACGCCCGCAACCAGCGCGTGGACGTGCGCATGAGCGGCTACGACGGCCGCGTGCTGTCGAGCCGTCGCGACGGCTGGTGGGACTGACCGCGCACGGCGAAAACGACAACGGCCGGGTTTCCCCGGCCGTGGATGTCGGTGCCGCTGGCCGGCTTACCAGCCGATCGGCGGCGGGTCCCAGTAGCCCGGGCCGCGCCCGTAGCCGTACCCGCCATACGGACCAAAGAAGCCCGGCCCCTTGCCCTCGCTCACCTGGATGTTGAGGTTGACCCCGCGGGTCTTGCCTTCATCGTTGGTGTAGTTCTTGCTGAGGTTGAGTTCGGCCGCGTTGAAATGCGTGTTGCCGTAGTTCTTCGCGTAGCCGATCCCGGTGGTGAAGCTGCCGTTGACCCGCAGCTTGTCGTCGGTGACCTCGGCGATGCCGTTGCCGGCGCGCTCGCTGACCCGGCGGCCGCTCTTGTCGCCGTAGAAGGTGCCCGGCGGATCGCCGCGCAGCGACGGGTCGCCCAGGTACTGCAGCGGCTGGTCGGGGATGGTCAGGTCCAGGCCGGTGGCCGACTGCGGGCCGGTGGCGCCTGCAGCGGACTGGGCCAACGCCACGCCGGGCATGGACAGGCACAGCAGCAGGGGAAGCAGGCGGATCATGGGAAGCTCCGGGGCGGACAGGCGGGACGGCCGACAGCGCTGACGCTAGCAGCCGTTTCTTGAATGATGCCTGTCATGCCGCCAGTTGCAAGGGGAACTCAGCCGAGGCGGTCGAATCCGAACAGCGCCGCCAGTGGATGCCGCCGGCGCTCGATCCGCGCCCGCAGCAGCCCGGCGCCGATCATCGAGTAGGTAATGCCGTTGCCGCCGTAGGCCATCGCGAACTGGACCCGCGGTCCCCACTGCGGGTGCGGACCGAAGTACGGCAGCCCGTCCGGGGTTTCGGCAAAGGTGCCAGCCCAGGAAAACGCCGGCTGCAGCGGCAGGTGCGGGAACAGCCGGGCCACCTGCTTGAGCAGGGTGCCGGCCTTGGCGACCACGCGGCGGTCGCGGCGAGCGGGTATGTCCACTGCGTCGTCCTCGCCGCCGACCAGCAGACGGTGGTCGCCGGTGGTGCGCATGTACAGGTACGGGCGGGCGGACTCCCACACCATCGTGTCGCGCAGTGGGCCAAGCAGCGCCGGATCGATCGGGTCGGTGATGAAGGCGTAGCTGCTGCGGTTGCGCGCCACCGAGGCGTCCAGCCAGCGCTGGCCGGCATAGCCGGTGGCCAGGACCACATGCCCGCAGCGGATCCGCATGCCGTCCACGGTGCGCGCATCGACGCCGCGCGAGGTCGGCGTCAGGGTGTCGAGCACGGTGCGATCGTGGACCGCACAGCCGCGCTGCTGCAGGCGGGTGAGCAGCCGGTAGGTGAGTCGGTAGGGGTCGACCCGGGCGGCAAGGCGGCTCAGGATCGCGCCCGGGGCCTGGATGCCGAACCCGTCAAGCACGTCGTCCGCGTCCAGCCAGCGCACGTCGAAGCCGTGCCGCAGACGCAGGTCGTATTCCTCGTGCAGCACCGCGCGGTGGCGGCGTTTGCTGGCGTAGTACAGGCTGTGCATCGCATGGCTGTCCACGTCGCGGAAGGCCGCAGCCACCGCGCGCAGCGCGGGAATGGCCTCGGCGCACGCCTGGTAGGCCTGCACGCCCGCGTTTTCGCCGTAGCGGCGGGCGAGGTCGATCAGGTGGGTGTCGATTTCGTACTGCAGCAGCGCCGTGCTGGCCGCCGTGCTGCCCCAGCCGATGTCGCGCTGCTCGATCACGGCCACGTCGTGGCCGTGCGCGCACAGCTCGTCGGCGATCAGTGCGCCGCTGATGCCGCCGCCCACCACCAGTACGCCGCAGCGCAGATCCTCGCGCAACGGGGGAAAGGCGTGCATCAGGCCGTTGCGGACGGCCCAGAACGGATACCCGCTTTTCAGGTCCATGCGCTCAGGCCGTGGGATGGCCGGTGTGCGGCGTCTGGATCAGGTCGGTGAGATCGAAGCCCTGCTGCCGTGCATAGGCCAGGTAGTGGTCCTGCACGGTGCGGTCCAGGGTGGGCGTGCGCGCCAGCAGCCAGAGGAACTTGCGGTCCGGGCTGCCGACCAGCGACACGCTGTAGTCCGGCGCGATCTGGATCACCCAGTAGTCGCCTTTGGTGAATGGCAGCCAGCGCAGGCCCTTGGGCAGGAAACTGACCGCCAGCCGCGCGCTGTCGTCACCGGTGACGCTCGCCTCGCCGACGGCTTCCTCGACCTCGCCGTCCATCCGGCACCGGTTGAGGACCTGCACGTTGCCGTTGTCCTGCAGCGTGTAATGCGCCGAGACGTCGGTGCACCCCTCCGGCTCGTGCCGCATCGGCAGTCGCGCGATTTCGTACCAGGTGCCCAGGTAGCGCGGCAGTTTCAGGTTGGGCACGGTCTTGAGGTCGTCAGTGGTGTTCATCGCGGCCAGGGCAGGGAGGAGGCCTCCACGATGCCCACGCCACCGCCACGGGCGGGTGAAGCCCGGGCGAGGAAGGCGTCGAGACAGTGCGTTGTCGCGGTGGGGTGCTGCGGCCCGTGGCGCGGCGCTATGCTGTGGATCGACCACAGCGAGGGACATGCGGATGTATCAGGTGATTCTGCTGACGAGCGAAACCGGCTTCGTACGCGACCGCTGGGACACGGTGGACGACGTGGTCGAGCACCAGGGCACCAGCTATTCGCTGCGCGCCGGGCCGCGCCAGCCGCTGCCCACCGACCACGCCTGGGACCCGATCGTGGTGTATGCACCGGAAGAGATCACCGAAGAGGAATTCCAGGACTGGTACGCCCGGCTGCAGCCGCAGGTGGAAGAGCTTCGGCTGAAGTACTGAGCCGCGCATACCCGGTCTGAACGAGGCCGGGTTTATAGTTCGCGCAGGCGCGGTGGTCCGCGCGAAGCCCGTGGTGCGCCGGTTTGTCTTCCCGTTTCCCTTCTTTCCTGTCGCGGCCACTGGCCGGGTTGCTGCTGCTGGCCTGGCTGGGCATGGCGCCGCTGGCGCTGGCCCAGAACGACGACCCGGCCGAGCCCGACCCGATCGCGCAGCTGGCGCAGGCCGACAAGGATCTCAAGCAGATCCAGGCCTCGCTGGACGACGGCGATACCCTGGACACGCTCAAGACGCTGTCCGACCGGGCACTGGCGGTACAGCGCGATGCGAAGGCCGCCCGCGACGCGCTCGACCCGCAGCTGAAGCAGGTTGACGGACGGCTGGCGCAGCTGGGCGAGGTGCCCGAAGGCGCGACCGAAGCGCGCGACATCGCCCAGCAGCGCAAGGCCATGACCCAGCAGCGCGCCGATATCGCCTCGGCCATTGCACGCGCCAATCTGCTCGCCGACAACGCCAAACAGCTGAGCGCGGACATCGAGAAGATGCGCGTGACCCAGTTCAGCGAGGAGCTGGCGCGCAAGGTCAATTCACCGCTGTCGCCCTCGCTGTGGCGGCAGTTCGCTACCCATGTGCCGGCCGACATCCACCGCCTGGTGCTGCTGTACCGGCAGGGCGAGACCACCGCGCGCAAGGCCATCGCCGAGCATGGCTGGGGGGCGCCGCTGACCGGGCTGGTGCTGGCGCTGCTGATGTTCTTCCCGCTGCGCCTGTGGCTGCGCGCGCTGGGCCGCCGCTATGCCGCGTCCGAGCGGGCGCCGGACGGCCGTCTGCGCCGCTCCGGGCTGGCGGTGTGGCTGCTGGCGGTGGGAACGCTGCTGCCGGGGTTCGCGGCGGTGGTGCTGGTGGCCTCGCTCGAGTCGATCGGCGCGATTCCGCCGCGCCTGCAGCAGTTGGCGCTGTACTTCCAGGTGGCCACCTTCGTGGCCGCCTTCATCACCGCGCTGAGCGCCTGCCTGCTGGTACCCAAACGACCGTCATGGCGGTTGCTGGCACTCGACGACAGCGCCGCGTGGCGGCTGCGCAAGTACGCCTGGGGCGCGGCAGGGCTGACCTTCATCGGCATCCTGCTGGTGGAGATCAACCGCGCCTCGCGCACCAGCGAGATCACCACCGTTGCGGTGGACGGGCTGGTGGCCATCACCTACATGGCGCTGATCATCGCCATCCTGGTGTCGCTGGCGCGGTTGCACCGCCGCCAGGCCGCCGAGGCCGCCGCCAAGCTGGAGGCGCAGGAAGGCGATGGCAAGACCAAGGCCGATGGCAAGCCCAAGGGAGTGCCGCGCAGGAGCGGCTGGATCGTACTGGCCCGCGTGGCCGGGCATGTGGTGGTGGCTGCGGCCGTCATCGCGACCCTGCTGGGCTACCTCAACTTCGCGCTGTTCGTGGCCCAGCAGCTGGTCTGGGGTGCGGTGGTGCTGCTGGCGGCCTCGCTGCTGCTGAAGTTCGCCGATGACCTGGCCACCACGATGCTGTCGCCCAGCAGCCGGGTCGGCCAGAGCATCGTGCTGACCACCGGGCTGAGCGAGGCGCGGGTGGAGCAGGCCGGCGTGCTGCTCTCGGCGGTACTGCGCATCGGCGTGATCCTGCTGGCGGTGCTGGCGCTGGCGGTGCCGTTCGGCAACCTCAATGCGTTCTACGGCGGGCTGGATGCGCTGTCGGGCGGCTTGAAGATCGGCGAAACCACGCTCAAGCCCAGCAGCGTGGTGTATGCGCTGCTGGTGTTCCTGGTGGTGTGGGCGGTCATGCAGGCGTTCCAGCGCTGGCTCACCGAGACCTACCTGCCGAAGACCGAGCTGGACGCGGGCGCGCGCAATTCCATCAGCACCGTCACCCGCTACCTCGGCATCATCGCCGCGGTGTTGTGGGGCCTGACCGCGCTGGGCATCGGGTTCGAGAAGCTGGCGCTGGTGGTCAGCGCGTTGTCGGTGGGTATCGGCTTCGGTCTGCAGGCGATCACCCAGAACTTCGTCTCCGGCCTGATCCTGCTGGCCGAGCGACCGGTCAAGATCGGCGACTGGGTCAAGCTGGGTGATCAGGAAGGCGACATCAAGCGGATCAGCGTGCGCTCGACCGAAATCCAGGTCGGCGACAAATCCACCCTGATCGTGCCCAACTCCGAGCTGATCACCAAGACCATCCGCAACATGACGATGGGCAATGCGCAGGGGCGCATCCAGATCCAGTTCTCGGTGCCGCTGAGCACCGATGTGGCTGCGGTACGCCAGATCCTGCTGGATGCCTATGCCGCGCATGTGGCGGTGCTGGCCGATCCGGCGCCGTCGGTGTTCATCGATTCGATCGCCAACGGCCAGATCGCGATCAACAGCTTCGCCTACGTATCGGGCCCGCGCGCCGTGTACGGGGTGCGCAGCGACCTGTACTTCAACATGCTGCAGAGCTTTGCCGCTGCCGGCATCGCCCTGTCCTCGCCGACCGACATCCACCTGGTCCGCGACCCGTAATGCCGGCCGCTGGCCGGCAACCCCGGCCACCGGCTCCGCGCGCTGTCAGCCGCGGTTGCCGCGGCGCGACGGCACCAGCGCGAAGGTATCCACGGCGAGCTTCTCGGCGTGGTTCAACCAGGCGCGGATCTCCAGGTCGTCCACTTCGTGATCGAGCCCGAACGGCACGTTGATGCGGCCATCGGCATCGGGCTGCACCCACTGCTGGGCGACCACCACCTTGCGCTGCGACGACACCGCCTCGATCCAGAAGCCGCGGTCGGGCGACTGCCTGGCCACCATCTGCAGCATGTACTGGCCGGCGCGGGTGCGGCGGCCCTTCTGCGTGATCATGTGCGCCTGGCGGATGCTCGGGCGCGGGCCGGTGCTCGGGTCGAGCGGCCCATCCACGGCGATCCCGGTACGCAGCTGCTCATCGCGGAACAGCTTGATGCCCTTGTCCTGGTTGACCAGCATCGCGCACCAGTCGCCATCGGCCGAGCCATCTTCGAAGGCGGTGCAGCGATCCACATAGGCCAGGGTGTTGGCGGGGTCGGCCAGGTCGAACTGCTTGGAGGTGTTCTCCAGATACACCGACTTCAGGTCCCACTGCCTGTCGTACTCCAGCAGCACCGGCGGCTGCACGTGCTGCAGCCCGACCACCACCTGGTTGTCGTCGTCGATGCGCAGCTGGCGGGTCTTGTCGCCCAGCCACAGCGAGCGCGAGAACGCCAGGTAACGCGGGTAGTCGCGGCCGTTGTCGCGGAATGCCGCCGCGCTCGCACTGGCGCTGTCGCCCCGCTTGGGATCCAGCAGCGAACGGCCGAAACCGATGGCGTTGATCTGCGGTTCGATCAGGCTGAGCAGGGTGGCACCCGAATCCAGGGTGGAGGCATCGGTGGCGGCGAGCTGGCGCGGGGCGATGTCCTTGCCGAGGAACAGCAGCAGGTTCTCGCGCGACTGCTTGGCCAGCACATGGCTGAGATCGTTGGGCATGGCCAGGTGATCCGAGGCGATCACGATCAGCGTGTCGTCGCCATACGGGCTGGCCTGGATGCGGTCGACCAGGCGGGAGATCAGCCCATCGGTGCACTTGAGCGCGTTGAGCAGGCCGATGTTGCCGTAGTCGCTCTGGTAGCGGGTGCGCTTGCAGGCCACCGGCAGATGCCCGGCCGGGTGATGGGTATCCATCGTGAGGGTGGTCAGCATGAACGGCTCGCCCTTGCGGGAGAGCTGCACGAAGCGATCGTAGGCCTTGTCCAGCAGCACATCGTCGTGCACGCCCCAGGTGGAGAAGTGCGAGCGTGCGATCTTCTGCTGCTTGAACCAGGCCAGGTCGTCGACCGCATCGAAACCGTGCGTGGCCAGGAACTGGCCCTTGCCGGCGAACTGGCCGTTGGCGCCGCCCAGATAGTGGTTGGTGTAGCCCTGCTGCTTGAGGTAGTCGCCCAGGCACACCGCCTCGGGCAGGAAGCTGCCCATGCGGCCCATGCTGTTCTCATCGCCCTGGGCGGTGGTGAGCGGCACGCCGCACATCGACGACACCAGGCCGGCGATGGTCCAGCCGCCACCTTCGGCCGAGGCCAGCCCGCGCACGTCCAGCGACTGCGCAGCCAGGCGGTTGAGGTTGGGCATCAGGCCGGGGAAGGTGGTCTCGTCCAGATAGGTGCGTTCCAGGCTCTCACCGTAGATCCACACGATGTTGCGCGGCTTGCGCAGCGGCTGCTGCGGCACGCGGTACTCCGGTGCGACCATGCTGTAATCGACCGGGCGCATCTGCTGATAGAGGCGTTGGCCATCGTGATACAGCGGGCTGACCAGGATCGCGCCGAACCACACCACCACGAACCCGCCGAAGATGGCGGCGCCGTGGCCGCTGCGCTGCCAGCGGCGGATGCGCGTCATTGCCAGCGGCAGCAGCGACACCAGCGCCAGCACGATGAAGCCGGCGATGTAGGTCTTGAAGTCGGCGATGCCTGCGCCTTCCATATCCGCACCCAGGTGATACAGGGTGGCGGCATTGAGGCCGTCGCCGGAGAGTTTGTCGATCAACCACCACGCGCTGAGTGCGAGCATCAGCAGCGACATCAGGCCAGCTTTCCACCACACCCACGTACGTGATGCGAGCAACAGCCAGGCGAGCAGCAACAGCGACAGCAGCAGGATCCAGAGCATAGGCACATTCGGCAGCGGAGACAGGTGGTGATGGACGTCATGACGACGTGAGTTCCCATCCGACCGGCTGTCCAACCACATGTGCATGACAGGCCGATGACCCGATCATGCCTGCACGAACCTGACTGAAATGTTTGTTCAAAACGACATCGAATGTCGCGTATCGCACTGCCATCTGCGACGTAAAACGCGCGTGAAATAGCGGGGTGCCCACCGTGGGTGGGCACGGAAATATCAGCGGTGCCCGCGCTCTTCCTTCGAACGTGCACGACGATCGAAGATCAATGCGCTGAGGATGATGCCAAGCCCAAGGAACACGCCGATCAACATCAGCGTGAATGCGATGGCCGGGTAGCCGAACAGGTGCCAGCCGGTATCCACCTTCATCATCATCGCCGCCGCCAGGATCAGCGCGGCGGTGACGATGCCGGCGGAGACCCGGTTGGCGATCTTCTGCAGGTTCTCCATCAACCGCGATTCTTCCAGTCCCGTCACCTTCATCTGCAGCCGGTTCTCGGCCAGCAGCGCGAGAATGTCGGTCATCTTGCGCGGCCCGTCGCGCAGCAGCTGCTGCAGCTCCATCGCCTCGCTGGCCAGGTTGGCCGCCGACAGCGACTTCTTCAGGCGCGCGCGCATCACGTGCTGCAACTGGCGCTCGACGATGCGGCGCGTATCCAGGTCCGGCGACAACAGCCGGCATACGGTTTCCAGGTTGAGCAGCGCCTTGCCGAGCAGGCTCAGCTCCGGCGGTGTGCGCAGGCCGCTGGCGGTGGCAATGCGGACCAGGTCGAGCACCACGCGGCCTTCTGAGAAGCTGCTGTTGGCGGCGTAGCGCGCGATCACCTGGCCGGTTTCGCGCAGGTAGCGCTCTTCATCGAACGACTCCAGTCGCGTGCTGATGCCGATGATCTCGTCGGCCACTTCCTCACCGCGGCCGTCGACCGCGGCGAACAGCAGCTTCAGCAGCCGCTCGCGCAGCCGCGGCGGCATGTGCGCCACCATGCCCAGGTCGAAGATCGCCAGGCGTCCTTCCGGCGTCACGCGCAGGTTGCCCGGATGCGGATCGGCGTGGATTTCGCCATGCACGAAAATCTGATCGACATAGCCGCGGATCAGCGCCGCCGCCAGCGGTGCCATCGGCTGTTCGGTGCGGCGCACATCGGGAATCATGTCCACGCGCACGCCCTGCGCCAGCTCCATCGTCAGCACGCGATGGCTGCAGTAATCCCAGATCGGCTGCGGCACCCACAACGGTTTGAACGGACGCAGATGCTGGCCGAAGCGCTGCAGGTTCTCCGCTTCGGCCTGGTAGTCCAGTTCCTGCATCAGCGTTTTGGCGAACTCGTTGAGCCAGTCGCGCAGGCGCACCCGGCGCCCCACCTGGGTGAGATGGTCGGCGGCCAGCGCGAAGCTGCGCAGCACCTCCAGGTCCGAACGGAGCTGGGCGGCCACTTCCGGCTTCTGTACCTTGACCGCCACCTCGCGCCCGTCATGCAGTGCTGCACGGTGCACCTGCGCGATCGAGGCGCACCCCAGCGGCACCGGGTCGAACGAGGCAAACAGTTTGGAGACCGAGGCGCCCAGTTCCTGCTCGATGATCGCGTAGATGCGCTCCACCGGGATCGGGGCGACCTTCTCCTGCATCCGCTCCAGCGCGGTGGCGAACTCCACCGGCACCATGTCGGGGCGGGTGGAGAGCATCTGGCCGAGCTTGACGAAGGTGGGGCCCAGCGCCTCCAGATCGGTCACGAACTGCTCGGGATTGCCTTCGGGCGGCAGGTCGTGCACGGCGCGGGCATCCAGGTTCATGCCCGAGAACACGCCGGAATGGCGGTAGCGCAGCAGCAGCCGCAGGATCTGGCTGCGGCGGTTCATGCCCTTGACCAGCGAGGGCGAACCGGGGGCGACAGGTGGCGTATTCAAGCAGGACTCCGGCAACGGCGATCCATCGCAGTGTGGCCGGGCCCCGGTGGTGGAGCGGTGAATCCGGCGGCATCTACCGCGAACGGGGCTGGATCAGTCAGAATCGGCGCTTCGATCCATCCTTTGGAAGCCTCATGGCCGGTGCCAGTCTGTTCGCGTTGCTCGATGACATTGCGTCCCTGCTGGACGACGTGTCGGTGCTGACCAAGGTGGCGGCCAAGAAAACCGCCGGTGTGCTGGGCGACGATCTGGCGCTGAACGCGCAGCAGGTCACCGGCGTCAACGCCAACCGCGAACTGCCGGTGGTGTGGGCGGTGGCCAAGGGCTCGCTGGTCAACAAGGCGATCCTGGTGCCGGCCGCACTGGCGATCAGCGCGCTGGAAGCCTGGCTGCGCGGCAAGGGCTACCCGGTGCCGATCGTAGTGCCGCTGATGATGATCGGCGGTGCGTTCCTGTGCTTTGAAGGCGTGGAGAAGCTGGCGCACCGCTTCCTGCATTCCAGGGAAGAAGATGAACAGAAGAAGGCCGAGCGGGTGAAGGCGCTGGCCGATGAAAAGGTGGACATGGTTGCGTGGGAGAACGACAAGGTGAAGGGCGCGATCCGTACCGACTTCATTCTCTCGGCCGAGATCATCGTGCTGTCGCTGGGTGTGGTTTCCGCGGCGCCGTTCCTCAACCAGGTCACCGCGCTGGTGATCATCGCGCTGGCCATGACCGTGTTCGTTTACGGCCTGGTCGCCGGCATCGTGAAGCTGGACGACCTCGGGCTGTACCTGTCGCGCAAGGGTGCGGCGCTGGCCGCGTTCGGTCGTGGCCTGCTGGTGGCCGCGCCGTGGCTGATGAAGTTCCTCTCGGTCGCCGGCACCGCTGCGATGTTCCTGGTCGGTGGCGGCATCCTGGTGCACAACGTGCCGGCGCTGCACCACCTGGTGCTGTCGCTCGGTGGCGAGGGCAGGTGGGGCTGGCTGGTCAACGCGCTGGGCAACATGGTGGTCGGCGTGATCGCCGGTGCGATCGTGCTGGCCGCCGTCACCGCCATCCAGAAGCTGCGCGGCAAGCACGCCGCGCATTGACCCCGCAGCGCCGGGTGCCACCCGGCTGCTGTTCGCGCGCATGTTGCAGCCGGGTAGAACCCGGCGCTACGACCAGTCGCGCAGCCCGTCCAGCTCGGCGCGTGCCTGCGCCAACCGGCGTCCGGACAGTGCGTCGATCGCGCGCTGCAGGCGCGGCGACTGCGGATCGCGCGTGAACCAGCGCCGCGCCAGCGCCAGCAGCGCCACCATCAGCGCCGTGCCGGCCACCAGCGACACCAGCAGCCAGCGGGCCGCAAACACCGACAGGTCCACGCCCCAGGCCTGCCAGGCCAGCAGTACCGGCACCGCCAGCCACAACCAGCACCACGGCAGCCCGAGCAGCAGCTCGCCGATGGCGGTGTGCATGCGCAGCGACGCCAGTACGCGCGACTGCTCCACCACGGGCTGGTCGGGCTGCAGTTGCCGGCGCAGGTGCAGCCGCGCGGCGCTGGCGATGATCACCGCCACGCTGTAGGCATGCAGCGCCAGCGCGCTGACCATCACCGCCAGCGGCGGCTGCTGCCACCAGACGCTGCCGCAGTAGATCGCCAACGCCAGCCAGAACAGCAGCTGCATGACCTGCACTGCCCCGAAGGCCGACAGCTGGCGTTGCGCGGCGTGCTGCCGGTGGCGGCGCCAGGCATCCATCGCGGCGGGGCCCTCGTTGCCGTCGGCGCCGGCGTACTGCTGCCAGAGGTGCTGGAGTGGGTCGTTGTGCATGGCGGTGCCCTCAGGGAGTGGGGTCGAAGCGCGCCCGCAGCTGCTGGCGCAGGCGGTGCAGACGGGTGGAGACATTGGCGCTGCTGATACCCAGGATCTCGGCGATCTGGCGGTGGTCGTGGTCGTCCAGGTGCAGCAGCATCAGCGCCCGGTCCAGGGCCGGCAGCTCGCGGATCGCGGCCTCCAGCTGCCGCAGCGTATGCCGGTGTTCGGCCGGCGCACCGTCGTCGGCGGCCAATGCCGCCTCGTCCAGTACCGCGTGGTGGCGCTGGCGCAGCTGCTGGCGGCGCAACTGCGAAATGGCCACGTTCAACGCGACCCGGTACAGCCAGGTGGAGAAGCGGGCACGCGCCGGATCGAAGCCGTCGAAGGCGTCCCAGGCCTGCACGCTGATCTCCTGGATCAGGTCCAGCCGGTCCTCCTGGTGGGCGCAGTAGCCCCGGGCGATCTTCAGCACGATGCCGCGGTGCTGGGCCAGCAACGCGGCGAAGTGGGCGCGGGGATCGGCAGGGGCAGTGGCAGTCATGTCCATACCCGGATGATTCGCAGGGACGCGGCCGATATCACACGGCGTGCTCAGCGCGGGGGATCGGCCGCCTGCACGCGGTTCTTGCCCACCCGCTTGGCCGCATACAGGGCCGCATCGGCCCGGCGCAGCAGCGTGTCGGCGTCTTCGCCCGGGTGCCACTGCGCGATGCCGGCACTGAAGTGCACCGGCACCCGCTGCTGGTCCAGCGGCAGCGGGCGCTGGGCCAACGAGCGCTGCAGGCGCAGCAGCGTGGACATGCTGTCCGCGCCCGGGGTTTCCGGCAGCAGCAGCACGAACTCATCGCCGCCCAGGCGCGCGATCGCATCGCTGCTGCGCAGGTGTAGCTGGCAGACCGCGACCAGGTGGCGCAGGACCGCATCGCCGCCGGCATGGCCGTGCGCATCGTTGGTCTGGTGGAAGTCGTCCAGGTCGATCAGCGCCACCGCCAGCGGGTGGCCGTGGCGAGCGGCCCGGGCCAGCTCGCGCTCCATCAGTTCGTCGAAGCCACGGCGGTTGAGCGCGCCGGTCAACGGATCGGTGCGGACCAGCCCGGAGACATCGCGCAGTTCCTGCTCCAGCTCGGCGATGCGCGCTTCGGCCTGTTCGACTTCGCGGCGTGCGTTGCCGAGGTGGTCGCGGGCCTGCAGGGCCTGCTCCTGCACCCGGCCGGTGTCCTGCAGCACGTCCTGCAGCAGCTGGTTGAGGTCGGCGATGCTGCGTGCTTCCTTCAATGCCAAGGCATAGCTGCTGATCCGGTCGTGGTATTCGCCGGTACTGACGGCCATCCCGTCCAGGCGCTCGATGAAGCCTCCCATCAGGTCCTTCATCGCCACCTTGGAGTCGCTGATGCTCTGCTTGAGCAGCCCCTGCTTGTAGATCACCTCGCGCAGGTTGGCGCGCGCCTGTTCCACCGAGTCGCGGTCCAGCGGGCCGCTGATCAGGGCCCGCACGGCGTGCACCTGGCCGTGCAGCCAGCTGCTGTCGTCGAGCAGCTCGCCGATGTTGTCCAGCAGCAGGTCGAACAGGCTCAGCAGCAGCTCCTGCTGCTCCTGCCAGCCATCGCTGCGCACGCCGATCTGGTGGGTGAGCTCGCGCAGGCGCTGCTCGATCGGCTGCAGCGGCTGGCCGGGGTGCCAATGGCGCAGGTCGCCGGCGATGCGCGCCGGTTCGTCCTTCAGCTCGGGCATGTTCTGCAGCAGGCTGGCCACCGTGACCCCGAGCGTATGCCGCAGCAGCTCGCGCATGCGCAGGCTGTCGGGCTGCCCGTCCGGGCTTTCCTGCTCGATGGTGCGGATGTACTTGTCGATCAGCTGGCGCATCGCGCGGCCGTAGCTGACCCAGTCGGCGCTGCGCTGCGCCGACTGCAGGCGCAGGCCCATGTCGCCCAGCTCACCGGGCAGGGTGGACATGCCGTGGGCGAACGCGGCCAGCAGCGGCTCGGGCTGCTCGGCCCCGGCGAACAGGCGCTGCAGCATCGCGCTGCTGCCGCCCTTGGGACCGGCGGCAGCGGGAACGGCCTGCTCGATCACGCGCGTGTCGACCTGGCGCCGCGACAGCAGCCGGCCCACGGCGGTACCTGGGCTGGGGGGAGCGTCGTGCGGGTCCGTCATGCGCAGGTCCTTGGCGGGTTTCCGGCAGGTGGGCCGGGCGGGTGGGAGGTTGGAACAGTATCGGCGCCGGGCCCGCCGGCTTGAACGCACGGGCCGGGCACGGCCGGTATGCCACGATGGTAGGCAATCGGAAAGCAGGAGGGTGCGATGAAGGTGATGCTGGTAGGAGCGACCGGGCTGGTCGGCGGGCAGGTCCTGCAGCAGCTGCTGGACGACGCGCGCTGCGACGCGGTGGTGGCGCCGACGCGGCGGTTACTCAACGTGACCGACCCGGTGCTGCACAACCCGGTGGTCGATTTCGAGCGGCTGCCCGTCGACGCGGACTGGTGGGCGGTGGACGCGGTGATCTGCGCGCTGGGCAGCACCATCAGGCAGGCCGGCAGCCGGGAGGCATTCGCGCGCGTCGACCACGACTACCCGCTGCAGGTGGCCACCCTGGCGCAGGCGCATGGCGCGCATGCCTTTGTGCTGAATTCCGCGATGGGCGCCGACCCGGGCTCGCGGTTCTTCTACAACCGGGTCAAAGGTCGCCTGGAGCAGGACCTGCGCGGCCTGGGCTATCCGTCGCTGACGCTGGTGCGGCCTGGGCTGATCGGGGGTGAACGTGCCGAGCGGAGGCCGGGCGAACACCTGGCCAGCATCGTGCTCGGCGCGCTGGGCCCGGTTCTGCCGCGTGCCTGGCAGATCAACCCGGCACAGACCATCGCCGGGGAGATGCTGGAGGCGGCGCTGGCGCCGCGCCCGGGTGTGCACATCATCGACTCGGCGCAGTTGGCCCCGCGCCGGTAGCGCCGAACCCAACGAGGTAGCACCGAACCCAATGAGGTAGAGCCGACCGTTGGTCGGCTGCCCAGTATCCGGAGGAGCCGGCCAGCGGCCGGCACCACCTGGCTCGCAAACAACAACGGCCACCTTGCGGTAGCCGTTGTCGTATCCGTCATTGCCCGCCGACCAACGGTCGGCAGCTACCCATCCACGTGGATCAGCTGGCCAGCGCCAGATCATCCAGCATCGCGCGCAGGAAGCGGGCGGCTTCGCCGCCGGTGGCCGCGCGGTGGTCGAAGGTCACCGACAGCGGAATCACCTTGTGCGCTTCCACGCCGCCCATCACCGGGGTCATCTGGTGGCGGGCACGGCCGGCACCGACGATGGCCACGCACGGCGGCACCACGACCGGGGTCGCGTAGCGGCCGGCGAACATGCCGAAGTTGGACAGCGAGATGGTGTAGCCACTCAGTTCGGAGGCGGCGATCGCGCGCGATTCCACCTGCTCGCGCAGGCGGTTGACGCCTTCGCGGATACCACGTGCATCAAGCACGTCGGCATTGCGCAGCGCCGGCACGAACAGGCCGTCGTCGGTGTCCACCGCGATGCCCACATCCACATGCGCGTGCAGCGTGCGGGTCAGCGCGTCGCCGTCGAACCAGGCATTGAGCGCCGGCACCTTCTGGCAGCCAACCACGATCGCACGCACCAGGCGCGCGGTGACGTCGTTGCCCGGCACCCAGGCATGGATGTCGGCGTCGTCGTTCAATGTGGTCGGGACGACCTTGCTGTGCGCGTCGGCCATCACCCGCGCCATGTTGCGGCGCACGCCCTTGAGCTGTTCCGGCTGGCCCTTGGCAACCACGCCCGGCGGCTGGGTGCGCATCGGCTTGCCTGCCGCGGACAGCGGGGCACGGGTCTCGCTCTGGCGGGCCACCGGTGCAGCGGCGGCGACCGGTGCAGCGGCGACCGGCGCCGGTGCGGCACCGACCTTGGCGCTGCCATCGGCAGCGGCCTGCTTGACGTCGGCCATCGTCACCGCGCCATCGGCGCCGGTGGCGCGCACGCGGCTGAGGTCCACGCCCAGCTTGCGGGCGGTGGCACGCACGGCCGGAACAGCCTTGACCCCACCGACCGCGAGTGCCTGTTCGGCATGCACGGCGTTGGAGCTCTGCATTGCACCGACCACGGTGCCGGCGTCATCACGCTCGGCGGCGGGCTTGGCTTCCTCGGCCGCCGCTGCAGCCGGGATCGGCGGCGGGGTCGGCGCGGCAGCAGGTGCGGCATGCCCGTGGCTGTGGCCGGTGTCCTGGCCATCGGCGCGCTGCGGCAGGGTCGGGTCCAGCTGGAACTGCGCCAGCACGCTGCCGGTGGGGATGATGTCGCCCGCGCCGCCGGCCAGCTTCAGCACCGTGCCGGAGAACGGCGAGGGCACTTCGACCACGGCCTTGGCGGTCTCCATCGAGACCAGCGGCTCGTCCAGCCTGATCACGTCGCCTTCCTTGACGAACCACTCGACGATGGTGGCGTCGGGCAGGCCTTCGCCGAGGTCGGGCAGGTGGAAATTCTTGTTCTCACTCATGTGCAGTTCTCTTCCAGCAGTTCGAGATCGCGGGCCGGCAGCCAGCCCGTCGCGCCGTTCGCGCGTTCGGACCACCACCAGCCGCCGTGTTCGTGATGCAGTTTGACCAGTTCACCGCTGTCCACATCCAGTTCGCGGGCGTCGTAGTCGCGCAGGGCCTCTGCGCGACCATCGTCCAACCGCTGCAACCACGCCACCGGGGCCCACCCGGCACGCCCGTCATCGGTGCGTACCCAGGCGAACGCCGGCCATTCCTCGTCGCGAACGCCCAGTTCGACGATCTGGCCGGCGCGGAACCGGAGCGGGTTGGGATACTGGCTGCGGTACGGGCCTAGCAGGCGGGCCCGCATGTCAGCCCGCCGCAACGGCGCGTTTGGCCGCGCTCACGATCCGGTCCACGCTGGGCAGGTACTTCATTTCCAGGCGGAACAGCGGAATGTGGGTGTCGTAACCGGTGACGCGCTCGACCGGTGCCAGCAGGTCGTACAGCGATTCCTCGGCCAGGCGCGCGGCGATTTCCGCACCGAAGCCCGCGGTCTTCGGCGCTTCCTGCACGATCACGCAGCGGCCGGTCTTGGCCACCGACTCGGCGATGGTGGCGAAGTCGAGCGGACGCAGCGTGGCCACGTCGATCACTTCGGCACTGATGCCTTCGCCGGCCAGCTTGTCGGCCGCTTCCAGCGCTTCCTTGACCTGTGCGCCCCAGGTGACCAGGGTGACGTCGGTACCGTCGCGCAGCACGAAGCACACGTCCAGCGGCAGGGCTTCGCCGTCATCGACGACAACTTCCTTGTACTGGCGGTAGATGCGCTTGGGCTCCATGTAGATCACCGGATCCGGTTCGCGGATCGCGGCCAGCAGCAGGCCGTAGGCGCGCTGCGGCGACGACGGCAGCACCACGCGCAGGCCCGGCACGTTGGTGAAGATCGCTTCGTTGGCTTCGCTGTGGTGTTCCGGCGCGCGGATGCCGCCGCCCCACGGCACGCGCAGCACCATCGGGCAGTGCAGGCGGCCACGGGTGCGGTAACGCAGGCGTGCGGCGTGGCAGACGATATGGTCGACCATCGGGTACATGAAGCCGTCGAACTGCGCTTCGGCAACCGGCTTCATGCCCTGCGCGGCCAGGCCGATGGTCAGGCCGGCGATGGTGGTCTCGTCCAGCGGGGTGTCCAGGATGCGGTCGGCGCCGAAGCGCTGCTGCAGGCCGGCGGTGGCGCGGAACACGCCGCCGTTGACGCCCACGTCCTCGCCCAGCACCAGCACCGACTTGTCGTGTTCCAGCTCCCAGGCCAGCGCCTGGGTGATGGCTTCGATGAGGGTGATCGGGGTGGTGGTCATGTTCGGTTCTCCGCGCGCGATGGCGGCGCTGTCGGCGGCATTGGTCTGCGCGCTGGAGGCGCTGTTGTGCTTGATCTCATCCATGACGCTGCTCCAGGGCGATCGCCTGTGCGCGCTGGGCCAGCAGGTCCTGCGGCGGATCGGCATAGAGGAAGTCGAACATCGCTTCGACCGGCTGCACCGGGGTGTTGAGGTACAGATTCACTTCCTCGTCCACGCGCTTGCCGCACTCGACGGTCCAGGCAGCTTCCTCTTCCTCGCTCCACACACCGGCGTTGATCAGGTACTTGCGCAGGCGCAGCATCGGCTCGCGCTGCCAGGCATCCTTCACCTCGGCGTCGTCGCGGTAGCGGCGCGCGTCATCGGCGGTGGTGTGGTCGGACAGGCGGTAGGTCATCAATTCCAGCACGGTGCCGCCATCGCCGGCCAGCGCGCGCTCGCGCGCCTGCAGCATGGCGGCCATCACCGCGATCAGGTCGTTGCCGTCCACCTGCAGGCAGTGCAGGCCACCGGCCAGGCCCTTCTGCGCCAGCGTTTCGGCACCGGTCTGGGCCGAACGCGGGACCGAGATGGCCCAGCCGTTGTTGACGATGCACAGGATCAGCGGCAGCTTGTAGGCGCCGGCCGAATTCAGTGCCGCGTAGAAGTCGGTCTTGGAGCTGCCGCCGTCGCCGCAGACGGCCACCGCGATCTGCTTCTCGTTGTTGAGCTTGAACTTCAGCGCAGCGCCGGCGGCATGCAGGCACTGGGTGGAAATCGGCACGCAGAACGGGAAGTCCTTGGCGGCATTGCCACCGTAGTCGTTGCCACGTTCGTCGCCGCCCCAATACATCAGGACGTCGCGCGGGCGCACGCCACGCATGAACATGGCACCGTACTCGCGGTAGGACGGCGCGAACACGTCGTCCTTCTGCATCGACGCGCCGATGCCCACGTGTGCGGCTTCGTGGCCCAGGCAGGCCGCGTAGGTGCCCAGCTTGCCGGTGCGCTGCAGCGCGATCGACTTGCCGTCGAACACGCGCACGAACAGCATCTGCTTGAACATCGGCAGCAGGGCGCGCGGATCGCGCAGGGCTTCGGGCAGGTCATCGCGGACGAGCGTGCCGTCCGTGTCCAGGTACTGCAGGTATTCGATCTTGAACTCAGCGGCAACCGTCATTGCGTACTGCACCTTCGACAGGAAGTTACAAATGATATGAATTGCCATGTTAAGGAAGGCGTAGGAAAAAGCCGTCCTGCGGCGCAGCAAGTGTCCCGGTGGACAGCGCCCCGGTATACCGCAGACAGGTGACCAAATGCCAATGACTACAACGTATTCAGTTGCCGGAACCGGGCATGAGCGGCGCGCGGCGCCCGCCCCGCCAGACCGGCCCCGGCGCGCGGACCGCGCAGAAAACCGCCCCCACACGCCGGCGTAGGGAGGCAACCGGGCGGGCGATGCGGCTCTGCGCTACCCTTTCTCCCCCTTCTGCGGCGCCCGCCATGTCTGTCGACAAGAACCAACGCGATCTCGAAGCCGGTATCCACACCGATCTGGAGGGGCGCCTGACCTATGGCGGCTACCTGCGGCTGGACCAGCTGCTGTCGGCGCAGCAGCCGCTGTCCAACCCGCCGCACCACGACGAGATGCTGTTCATCATCCAGCACCAGACCTCCGAGCTGTGGCTGAAGCTGCTGGCCCACGAACTGCGTGCGGCGATCGGTTTCCTGCAGCGCGACGAAGTCTGGCAGTGCCGCAAGGTGCTGGCCCGCAGCAAGCAGGTGCTGCGCCAGCTGACCGAGCAGTGGTCGGTGCTGGAAACCCTGACCCCGTCCGAGTACATGGGCTTCCGCGATGTGCTGGGCCCGTCGTCGGGCTTCCAGTCGCTGCAGTACCGCTACATCGAGTTCCTGCTGGGCAACAAGAACGCGCAGATGCTGCAGGTGTTCTCGCATGACCCGGACGGCCAGGCGCAGCTGCAGCAGGTGCTGGACGCGCCCAGCCTGTACGAGGAATTCCTGCGCTATCTGGCCCGGTTCGGCCATCCGGTGCCCGCCGCCTACCAGGGCCGCGACTGGCAGCAGCCGCACGTGGCCGATGACGCGCTGCACCCGGTGTTCGAACGGATCTACCAGAACACCGACCGCTTCTGGCGCGAGTACTCGCTGTGCGAGGACCTGGTCGACCTGGAAACCGCCTTCCAGCTGTGGCGCTTCCGCCACATGCGCACGGTGATGCGGGTGATCGGCTTCAAGCGCGGTACCGGCGGCTCCAGCGGGGTGGGCTTCCTGCGCCAGGCGCTGGAGCTGACCTTCTTCCCGGAGCTGTTCCAGGTGCGCACCACGATCCGCAACGACGATCCGATGCCGCCGGACGCCTGATCCGGCCGGGCGCTCCTGGCGCCCATTCATCATGACGCGATGATGACCACCGGCGCGGCCGCAGGCCCCGCCGTTGCTGCACCGACTGCCCGGCAGGGGAGGATGGTCCTGCAAGTTCAGCGAGCGCGCGGCGAGCTGCACGAATCGGCGTGTATTTGACGTGAACGTGGTTGGTCTGGGATTCTCCCGCGCTGTTTGGCACATCGGACGTGCATGTCATCCACCGAACCCAGGAATCCCGCATGAGCGTAGACGCCGCCGCGAAATCCGTTCCCGAACCGGCGCTGCCGGAGTTCAAGACCACGCTGGGCCATCCGCGCCCGTTGTGGATGCTGTTCATGACCGAATTCTGGGAGCGCTTCGCGTTCTACGGCATCCGCTGGGCGCTGGTGCTGTACATCGTCTCGCAGTTCTTCCAGGGCGATTCGGCCGGCCAGGCTGCCGCCAGCCGCACCTACGGCGCCTACCTGGCGCTGGTCTACGCCGCCGCGATCTTCGGTGGCTACGTCGCCGACCGGGTGCTGGGCTACCAGCGGTCGATCCTGACCGGTGCGGTGATCATGGCCGCCGGCCTGTTCATGGTCGCCATGCCCAACAAGGAGATCTTCGAGCTGGGCCTGGCCACGATCATCATCGGCAACGGCCTGTTCAAGCCCAACATCTCCACGATGGTCGGCAAGCTGTACGGCCTGAAGGATGAGCGCCGCGACTCGGGCTTCACCATCTTCTACATGGGCATCAACATCGGCGCGATGATCGCCCCGGTGCTGACCCAGTACCTGGCCGAAGCGGTCTTCGGTACCCAGGCGATGCCGTCCTACAAGATGGTCTTCATCGCCTCGGGCATCGGCATGCTGATCAGCCTGGCGTGGTTCTACGTCGGCCGTGCCGGCCTGAAGGGCATCGGCGCACCGCCGGCGGGTGCCGAAGGGTTCGGCCGCATCATCATGGTGCTGGTCGGCTCCATCGTGGCCATCCCGGTCGCCTACTTCCTGCTCTCCACCGGTGCCACCGCACTGGCCTGGATCCTGGGCGTGATGTTCGTGGCGCTGGGCGTGCTGCTGCTGGTCGAAGGCATCCGTGAGGGCAAGGTGCAGCGCGACCGCGTGATCGCCATGCTGATCATCTTCACCTTCAACGTGATGTTCTGGATGTTCTTCGAACAGGCCGGCAGCTCCTTCACCTTCCTGGCCGACAACATCGTCAACCGCAACCTGGGCGGCTGGACCTTCCCGACGGCGTGGTTCCAGTCGGTCAACTCGGTGGCCATCATCACCCTGGCCCCGATCATTGCCTGGATCTGGATCAAGCTCGGCCGTGCCAACCCGTCGATTCCGCGCAAGTTCGGCCTCGGCCTGCTGTTCAACGGCGCGGCGTTCGCCCTGCTGATGCTGGCCCTGTCGACGATGGTGGTGGACGGCAAGATCCCGTTCTGGACGCTGTTCATGGTCTACGTCATCCAGTCCGTGGGCGAGCTGTGCCTGTCGCCGATCGGTCTGTCGATGGTGACCAAGCTGGCCCCGGTGCGCCTGGTCGGCTTCGGCATGGGTGGCTGGTTCCTGTCCACCGGCATCGGCAACAACCTGTCGGGCATCTTCGCCGGCGCGGTCAGTGGCGAAGGCGGCATGACCGTCGAATCGGCGCTGAAGGGCTACACCTTCGGCTTCTGGGCATTGATCGGCTCCGGCGCGCTTCTGTTCCTGATCGCCCCGCTGATCAACAAGCTGATGCACGGCGTCAAGTGAGGTCTGCGATGCGCATGAACACGTGGTGGTCCCCGATGATCCTGGCCGGCCTGCTGGCCGCCTGTTCGCCGTCGGCGCCCACCGCCGCGCCTGCGCAGCCGCTGGACACCACCGAGCAGAAGCCACCGGTTGCCGATCCCGGCCAACCGGTGGCGTCGGGCAACACCCCGGCCGCCGCGGATATCGCGGCGGTCGCCGCACTCAACGCGCAGTTCGATCCGGGCCGCGACCCGGTCGCGGACCTGGCCACGGCCAAGGTTGAAGCCCAGCGCGGTGGCAAACGCATCGTGCTGGACGTGGGCGGGGAGTGGTGCACCTGGTGCCACCTGATGGACGCCTTCATCGAGGGCGATGCGGAGATCCGCAGCTTCCGCGATGCCCACTTCGTGTGGATGAAGGTCAACTACAGCGAAGACAACGAGAACACGGCGTTCCTGTCGCAGTTCCCGGCGATCAAGGGCTATCCGCACCTGTTCGTGCTCGACGCGGACGGCACGCTGCTGCACTCGCAGTTCACCGGCGAGCTGGAGGCCGACAAGGGCCAGCCGAAGGGCTATGACCGCACACGGTTCTTCGCCTTCATGAAGGACTGGGCGCCGCCGAAGGCGCCATGATCGAAAAGGCCGCGGATTCCGCGGCCTTTTTTTTTCGGTGGGTCGCCACCTGCTGCCGGCACTACAGGTTTCAGCCGGGCTGCCGTTACCTCCAAGGACCTCATGCCGCGCCGTTCGTGGCGCGCACCCAATGGATTGAAACGCATGCAGCCGGGCACCAGCGACAGCACCTCCGATATCTCCCTCGACGGACCGGCCGGCGTGAGCCTGCCGCCGGTCGATGCGCTGCTCGACGACCACGGCGCGCTGGACACTCCGGACACGGACGCCGATACGCCCGCGCCCGGCGCGATCCGCTACCGCCTGCCCCTGGTTGCGGTGCCCGACAACGTGCTGCTCAAGGCCGCCGTACAGAAGCTGGTGGAGCAGAAGGCCCAGCTCGATGTGCTGGCCCGCAACCCGGCGCTGGCCGGGCTGCTGCCGGCCGAGTGGCTGGGCAGCGGGGTGCGCGCGGTCGACCTGCAGGGCTTCGTGCTCTCGGTACTGCCGTTCCTGCACAACGCGGCCAAGGCCGAGACCGCACCGGCGCGGCTGCCGCTCAAGCATGTGCTGGGCGACGCCGGGCGCTGGGATCGCGACGACGTGGACGAGCCCAAATCGCTGGCCTTCTTCCTGGCCAGCGACGACCGCGCCAGCGTGGGCGTGAAGGACCCGGCCGAGGCTTACCTGGTCGGCGCGCTGGGTCTGGCGTGGGCGCACGAGGGGCGCACCCGGCCGGGCTTCCTGCGGCAGATGGGCTACGACAGCATGGCCGCGCGGGTCAGCATGCTGGCCTACCCCGAACCGGGGCAGATGGCGCTGTACAGCGTGACCGCCCACGGCGTCAGCCAGATCTGGTGCGTTCTGGACCGGCGCAAGCTGCGGCCGCTGCTGGCGCCGTGGATCAGCGTGCCGCTGCTGACCGCCTACGGCGTGGCCGCACCCGCCGCCTGGCCCGCGTCGTTCCCGGCGGTGGACGAGGTGGCGCAGATGCTGGCCACCGCACGGACCGGCAAGGGGCCGGTGGAAGTGGACCTGGGCAAGGTCGCGGCCAAGGTCGCGCAGGATGCCTCGGCGGAAACCTGGATGCCGGTCAGCCTGCTGCAGGTGGGCACCTGGGCGCCGCGCTGGCGCTACTTCATGGCCACCTTCATCGGGCTGCCCTCGCTGCTGCTGGTGGTGGCCGCACTGGCGCTTCCCGGCGCCATCGAAGCGGCGGCGGTCGCCGCCTCACTGGGCTTCGCCGGCGGCGCCATCGGCGCACTGGCTGCCCCGTGGGTGCATGCGCGGCGCAAGCACCTGAGCTAGTAGCGGAGGGAGCGTGCCCGGAGAAGACCCCTAGTTCCACACGGAAAGCACAGCCACCA
>NZ_JBMOWY010000018.1:0-18903 GCF_049310345.1 Stenotrophomonas sp. GZD-301
AACGGGCTGCCCTGGGGGTGTATGCGGGGGAAAAGCACGTGGGCGAGTAGTGCCGGGCTCTGCCCGGCCGACCGTCATGATGCAGCCGGGCAGAGCCCGGCTCTACGCCTCGTCCATGCGCTGCAGACCTTCCCCGGCCAGGCGCAGGATCAGCGTTTCCAGCATCTGCTCCTCCTCCTCGCTGAGCACGGACATCAGCTTGCGGGTGATCTCGATCACCAGCGGGGCGATGGTCTCGTAGACCTCGAACCCGGCCGCCGACAGCGCCAGCACCGAGCGGCGGCGGTCGTCGCCGTGGGTTTCACGCTTGATGAAGCCCCGTTCGAGCAGTCTGGCCACGGCACGGCTGACGGCCACCTTGTCCATCGCGGTGCGATCGGACACCTCGCTCGCCGACGAACCCGGGTACAGGGCCAGGATGGTGATGACCCGCCATTCCGGGATCGCCAGGCCATAACGGTCCCCATACAGCTTGGCGATATTGCCGCTGACCCGGTTGGACAACACGCTGAGCCGATACGGCAGGAACTGCTCCAGATCGAGCAGGGCGTGCGAGGCGCGGATGCTGTGGCTGGTGGGATCGGGCGGGCTCATGCTGCGGTGCACCTTGATGGTGGTTTCATGTGAAACTATAACCCTTCAGTCCGGACTCCGCATTCTCGCGGGTCTGCCTTCCTCCCGCACCTGGTTTTTTCCGATGCGGACTTGCTTTGGAGCCACATCATGAGCAGCCAACTGAGCACCGCGTCCCACGCACCCAACCCGGGCATGCAGGTCACCACCTTCGAAAACCCGATGGGCATCGACGGTTTCGAGTTCGTCGAATTTGCTGCGCCGGCCGGCCGGGGCGCCGAACTGCACGCCTATTTCCGCAAGATGGGCTTCTCCGCGGTGCTGCGCCACAAGCAGCGCGCGATCACCGTGTACCGCCAGGGCGACGTCAACTTCCTGGTCAACGAAGAGCCCGATTCGTTCGCCGCCGACTTCGCCGAGAAGCATGGCCCGTGCGCCTGTGGCTTCGCCATCCGCTTCCAGAAGCCGGGCGACGAGGTGTTCCAGATGGCGCTCGGCAACGGCGCCGAGGCGATCGACTTCAAGCCGGAGACCAAGGCCGTGCCGGCACCGGTGATCAAGGGCATCGGCGACTGCATGCTGTACCTGGTGGATCGCTACGGCGCCAACGGCAGCATGTTCGACACCGACTACGCGCCGATCGACGGTGCCGAGCAGCGTCCGGTCGGGTTCGGCCTGACCTTCATCGACCACCTGACCCACAACCTGTACTTCGGCAACATGCAGCAGTGGTCGGACTACTACGAGCGCCTGTTCAACTTCCGTGAGATCCGCTACTTCGACATCAAGGGCCTCAAGACCGGCCTGGTGTCCAAGGCGATGACCGCGCCGGACGGCATCGTGCGCATTCCGCTCAACGAATCCTCCGATCCGAAGAGCCAGATCAACGAGTACCTCGACGCCTACAAGGGCGAGGGCATCCAGCACATTGCCTGCTTCACCGAGAACATCTACGAGACCGTCGAGGCGATGCGCGCGCAGGGCGTGGAGTTCCTGGATACGCCGGAGACCTACTTCGACGTGATCGACATGCGCGTGCCGGGCCACGGCGAAGACGTGGCGCGCCTGGCGAAGAACAAGATCCTGATCGACGCCGACCCGGAGACCAAGCAGCGCAAACTGCTGCAGATCTTCACCACCAACTGCATCGGCCCGATCTTCTTCGAGATCATCCAGCGCAAGGGCAACGAAGGCTTCGGCGAAGGCAACTTCACCGCGCTGTTCGAGAGCATCGAGCGCGACCAGATGAAGCGCGGCGTACTGTAACGTGGCACGGGGCGGCCCGGCCGCCCCACCGCCCCAGTACGAATGAACACAACGCCGGGATCCGCCCGGCACCATGAGAGCCCGACCATGCCCACCTCCATCGCATCACGCGGTTACCAGACCGGTTTCGGCAACGAGTTCGCCACCGAAGCCGTGCCGGGAGCGTTGCCGGTCGGGCGCAATTCGCCGCAGCGGGTGGCGCACGGCCTGTATGCCGAGCAGCTGTCCGGCACGGCCTTTACCGCGCCGCGCGGCAGCAACCGCCGCAGCTGGGTCTACCGGATCCGTCCGGCGGTGACCCACGGCGAGTTCACCGCCTATGCGCAGCCGCACCTGCACAGCGACTTCGCCCACGGTGCGGTCTCGCCCAACCAGCTGCGCTGGAACCCGCTGCCGCTGCCGACCACGCCCACCGACTTCATCGATGGCCTGTACACGATGGGTGGCAACGGCGCGCCGGATGCGCACCACGGTGTGGGCATCCACCTGTACGCGGCCAACGCGGACATGCAGGGCCGCTACTTCTACAACGCCGACGGCGAGCTGCTGATCGTGCCGGAGCTCGGCCGCCTGCGCCTGCTCACCGAGTTCGGCGTGATCGAAATCGAGCCGCAGCAGATCGCGGTGATGCCGCGCGGCGTGCGCTTCCGGGTCGAGCTGCCCGACGGGCAGGCTCGCGGCTACATCTGCGAGAACTTCGGCGCGCTGCTGAAGCTGCCCGACCTGGGGCCGATCGGTTCCAACGGCCTGGCCAACCCGCGCGATTTTGAAACCCCGCACGCCGCCTTCGAAGACCTCGACGGCGCGTTCGAGCTGATCGCCAAGTTCGGCGGCCAGCTGTGGCGCGCGGACATCGACCATTCGCCGCTGGACGTGGTCGCCTGGCACGGCAACTACGCGCCGTACCGCTACGACCTGCACCGCTTCAACACGATCGGCTCGATCAGCCACGACCATCCGGACCCGTCGATCTTCCTGGTGCTGCATTCGCCCAGCGACACGCCCGGGACCAGCAACATGGACTTCGCCATCTTCCCGCCCCGCTGGCTGGTGGCGCAGGACACCTTCCGCCCGCCGTGGTTCCACCGCAACATCGCCAGCGAGTTCATGGGCCTGATCCACGGCGCCTACGACGCCAAGGCCGAAGGCTTCGTGCCCGGCGGCGCCTCGCTGCACAACTGCATGAGTGGGCACGGCCCGGATGCGGCCACCTTCGACAAGGCCTCGGCAGCGGACCTGAGCAGGCCGGACGTCATCAAGGACACGATGGCCTTCATGTTCGAGACCCGCGGCGTGATCCGCCCCACCGCGCAGGCGATGGACGCCGCGCACCGGCAGCGCGATTACCAGCACTGCTGGCAGGGGCTGAAGGCCAACTTCCCCCGGGAGTAGCCGTACGTGCATCCACGCCGGTACACGGCGTGGATACCTGACTCAGGACACGCGTATGCCCAGGATTTCTCCCAGCATGAGATGGCAGGTCTGGCGCATCCGTTCAGGGTCGAGGTCGCGATCCTGGGGAATGGCCGCAGCGTCGCGCAACCGGTCGCTCATGTGCCCGAAGCACTGTGTACTGGATGCGACGATGGCATCGACCTGGTTGGAATGTATTGCTGGGAGGAGCGACGCCTCCCAGATGTTCTTCAGCAGATCCAGCTCATGGTTGAACAGCTGGAGCGCATCATGGATGTAGAGGATGTCCTGCGGCTTCTTGTCGTCCGGTCGCCGATCGTGAATCAGCAGCTTCTGGACGATGAAGCTCACCGGATTGGGAATCTGCAGCTGGCAGCCCCGTGCGTCCAGCCACGCTTCATCCAGGGTCACCTGCCACGGTGATAGCAGCAGTATCTCCAGGTAGCGCAGGCGCTGCGCCGTCACTCCGGCGTTCTCCACCGTGAGATACGGCGTTTTGTCGCGCCTCAGGCCGCTGCCCGACAGGGGTGTCAGGAACTCCGCATAGAAGCCGTTGGCGTCGTCCTCTCCCAGTGCGTACTGCGAGATGGGCGGGTGATGGTTCCCTGTCAACTGCTCGATGAAGCCGGCGTCGCGCAGGCTATGGTTCATGCTCCCCTCGAGCTTCTCGCCTTCCGCGAAAGCAACATCCGCATCCAACGTCGCCAAGGGAGCGTGGGATTGCGCCTGCGAATTCGGGTGAAGTCGGTAGAGCCGGTGCGCCCATCCTCCAATGAACACCAGTTTCGGGTGCCACGGAGACAATGCGCCGACCAGTCTGGCAAATGCCTGTCGATCATTCATCAGCTGCCCCCATGACGTCGGCGAGCACGTTGTTGCGCAGGAATTCCGCCTGTTCCCGTCCTCGCGACGGATGTGAGGTCGTGTCAAGGAAGATCTGGAGGACGTCCGCTGCAAGCGCTCCGTCCAAGCGCACCGCCCCGCGGAACAGCGACTCGGGCGCGAGGGCCTGTTTGAGAATCAACTGCGGGCGGTCGCCCGGTTGAGTCGGCATCAGACCGGGCGGAAGCTGGCTCGGTGCCAGCCTGCGCACGTACGCATAGGGAAGCACGCCACTGACATGCCCCACGCCGAGCAGGTCTGCAGCGGAAAACATGCCCACGCAGGCGTCGAGATGCTGAGCGATGCGCAGCAGGTTCTTTGGCGGGCTGATGGGAAGCACGGAGGTCATCCGCATCTCTGCAGACGAGCGCCCGGCCGCAGAGCTCCAACGGAGGAAGAGTTCGCGCCTGCGCACCAGTCTGATCGTCTTTCCCGACGTATCCAGAAATCCCTCTTCGCCGAGGCGACGCAGCAGGCGGGAGGCGCTCATGGCAGACACCTGCGCGGCAGCGGCGAGATCACCACCGGTCCGGTATTCCCCCCGAGGCGCATGCAGGAGCCTTTCGGGGATTTCCGGAGCCAACAGGACCTTGAGCATCCACTGATTCAGATCCGAGAACAGATCCGACGCATGCCTGAGCGTGCCTGCGTTCGAAGGAACGGGCTCGATCGTTGGCGCAACGTTCAACTCCTCCAATCCTTCTCCTATGAACCAGGCGCCGCCGGCACTGCTCAGAACGCCGATGGCCGTCTCCGGTGCATAGGCCTGGTGGAACGCACGAATCTTATCGACGAGTCCATCGCTTGCCTGACGGACATGGACGACAGCCAATGGTTGGGCGCCGGTATGCAGGGCATGGCGCGACGCCTGCAGAATCGCCTGGGACAGCATCGGAAGGACGCGATCAGCTCGCGGCTCTGCGGAAGATTTCACTTCCACCACATAGTGCAGAGGCCCCTTTTCGGCGAGGAGATCCGCTGCAGGCTCGGCAGGCGTCCCTGCGGCGGATACATGCCAGCCATGCCGGAGAAAGTGCTCGGCGAGCTGGCGCTCGGCAGCAGGCCAGTGGGGAGGCAGGGGCGATGGCATGACGGTGGTCTCCGATGGGCCTATCACGGCCATGATAGATACCTTGGCCATGTTAATTATCACGGCCAAGGTAGACGGTCAAACCCACCGGCCCTCCAGGGTTAGGCCATGCTGTGCGCGAAGCCGGCCGAATGCGCCTCCGGCAATACCTCCAGCAGGCGCTGCCGCACCCGTTCGGCATAGCCGGGCGAGGTCAGGGCCGGCAGGGCCTCCAGCGCGGTGTGCAGGCCGTTGATCACGTCCGCATCGCTGCGTGCCTGCTGCAGGGCGTGGAACAGCGCCGCAGCGCGGGGATGGCGCTGCAGTTCCAGAATGCCGAGCAGATAGATGCGCGCGGCCACCAGCGAGCGGCGGCGCTCGACGGGGGCTGCCACCCCGGTACGGACCGGTGCGGCGGCGACCGGAGCAGGCGCGGCCGGCGTCGACGCCGGCGTGGCCCCCGGGGGCGCGGAGACCAGATAGCCGGCCTGGATCAGCTGGATCACCATTGCCGACGCTTCCGCGCCCACCAGGGCGGTCAGCTGCGGCAGGTCGCGCTGGCCGTCGCACAGGATCAGCAGGCGGCGCTGGCGCATGTCCAGGGGCGCACGGTGGGCCTGCAGGGCGGTGCGGGCGAGGTCGGTCTTGCGCGGTTGCATGGGCGTGGGGTCGATGCGGTGCAGGCCGAGCCTGAACGCGGCAGGTGAAACGGCGATGACAGCCCCCCGGGCTGCATGCAGCCACTGCACGGCGATCGCGCTAGGCTGCCCGACACCGACTGGAGGACACCGCATGAAGCAGCTGGGAAGCGTTCTGGCCCTGGGCCTGGTACTGGCCGTGGGGGGATGTGGGCGAACGGCGGATTCCACGCCCGACGCCGCCGGGGCAGCGGCGGCGCCCGCCGGCCCGACCGCAACACCGGCGACGCCCGCCGATCCGCCGGCAGCCGCGGCGGCCACCGGAACGGCGCGTCTGGATGGCTACGGCCCGGTCAGCCTGGACAGCTCGCTGGACCAGGTCCGCGCGGCCTGGAAGGAGCCGCTGCAGGGTGAGGTCCCCGATGACTACTGCCACTCGCTGCGGCCGCAGGGCGCGCAGGCCGAGGATGTGGTGTTCATGATCGAAGGCCGGCGTCTGGTCCGCTACGACGTGCACAACGACCGCATCGTCGCCCCGGGCGGTGGCAAGGTCGGGATGTCGCTGGGCGAGCTGCAGACGCTCTATCCGGACCGCGGCGACGTCACCCCGCACAAGTACGACGAGAAGGGCCACAACCTGCGCGTGCGCCCGGCCAGCGAGGGCGGCGCGCTGATCAACTTCGAAATCGACGGCAATGGCACCGTCACCGACTGGCGGGTGGGGCTGCCGCCGCAGGTCGATTACGTGGAAGGCTGCCTGTAACGCCACCGTGGCCCTAGAATCGGGCCACGCCTGCCACCGGGGGATTCACCGATGATCGCTGCTGCCACATGGTTCGTACTGGGTCTGGTGCTGCTCGCGCTGGGCGGCGATTCGATCGTCAAGGCGGCCTCCGGGCTGGCCCAGCGCTTCGGCGCCTCGCCCTTCGTGGCCGGGTTGCTGCTGGTCGCCTTCGGCACGTCGCTGCCCGAACTGGTGGTCAACGCGCGGGCCTTCGTGGTCGGCGCGGAGGCGCTGGCGCTGGGCAACGCGGTGGGCAGCAACATCGTCAATGTGGGCCTGACCCTGGGCATGGCCGCCCTCGCGGCGCCGCTGCTGGTGCGTGCACGGCTGCTCTCGCCGCTGCTGGTGCTGCTGGCGGTCTCCAGCCTGGCCCTGATCGTGTTCGGGCTGGACGGGGTGGTCGCACGCTGGGAGGGCGCGCTGCTGCTGCTGGGCTTCGTGGCGGTGCTGGTGTTCGTGCTGCGCCGTGCGCGGCAGGAGTCCGAGCCGGTGCGTGATGCCATCGCCGGTTACGCCATGACCCGTACCGGCCTGTTCCTCAACGTGCTGCGCGTGGTGTTCGCTGCGGTCTGCCTGTACTACGGCGCGCGCTGGGTCGTGCAGGCCGCACCGGTGTTCGGTGCGGGCCTGGGCTGGTCGCCGCTGCTGGTCGGCCTGCTGCCCGTCGCCATCGGCACCGCCCTGCCGGAAGTGGCCGCGGCCATCGCCGCCGCACGGCGTGGGCAGGGCGACATGGTGCTGGGCCATGTCATCGGCTCGAGCCTGTTCAATCTGCTGGTGGTGGTGGGTGGCATGGCCGCGCTGCGACCGCTGGCGCTGCCCGAGTCGTTCGTGAAGCTGGAGCTGCCGGCGGCGATCGCCTTCGTGCTGGTGCTGTATCCGATGCTGCGCGGCGACCTGACCATCAGCCGCCGCGAGGGCGGCGTGCTGCTGGTGGCGTTCCTGGGCTGGATCGCGCTGGAGCTGGCGCTGGCCACGGGCGGCTGACAGCGCGCCGTCGCGGCCGTTTCACCGTCGCCGTTGGCGCGTCAGGGGGTGTCGTCGCGGCGCGGTTCCGGCGGCGGCAGTGCTTCTTCCTTCGCCGTTTCATCGCCCGGCAGGGTGGGGCGCTTTTCCATCATCAGCGACAGTGCGGCCTTGGCCATCATGTGGGCGCTGATCGGGGCGGTGATGAACAGGAACACGGTGATCAGCAGCTCGCGCGGCTGCGGGTCTTCGCCGAGGAAGATGTGATAGCACACCGACCCGACCAGCACGCAGCCCACGCCCAGCGTGCTGGCCTTGGTCGGCGCATGCAGGCGCTTGAAGAAACTCGACAGCTTCACCAGGCCAAGCGCGCCGACCAGAATGAAGAAGCAGCCGAACAGCAGCAGGATCGACAGCACGATCTGGATGAAGGTGATCATTCGACGATGTCCCGGCGCAGCACGAACTTGCTCAGCACCACGGTGCTGCCGAACCCGAGCATGGCGATGATCAGCGCCGCTTCGAAGTACACCGCCGAGTTGAGGTACATGCCGAACAGCATCAGCTCGGCGATTGCCGTCACCGACAGGGTGTCCAGCGCGAGGATGCGATCGGGCACGGTGGGGCCGCGCAGCAGGCGCCAGGTGGCCAGCAGCATGGCCAGGCCGACCACGTGCATGCACACCACCATCGTGGTCTGGATGAACATGTATCCGGTCATGGGAAAATCTCCATCAGCGGGGCTTCGTAGCGGGTCTTGATCTGCCGGATCAGCTCGTCCGGGTCGTCCAGGTGCAGCACATGCACCAGCAGGTAGCGGCGGTCGTCCGACAGCGCGGCCGACACGGTGCCCGGGGTCAGCGTGATCATGCTGGTCAGCGCGGCGATGCCGTGGATGTTGGCGATGTCCAGCGGCAGCCAGATGAACCCGGGGTGGATGCGGCGCTCCGGCCCCAGCACCTGGATCGCCACGCGGATGTTGGAGACCAGGATGTCCCACAGGGTCACCACTACCAGCTTGGGCAGCGGCCGCAGCGACCCGATGCGGGCGAACTCGCGGTCCAGCCGCGCGGCGAACAGCGGCACCACCAGGCCCAGGAACATGCCGAGCACGAACTGGCCCACGGTGAAGCTGTCGGACATCAGCAGCCAGAACGCCACCACCATCACGCTCAGTGAGGGCGAGGGCAGCACGCGCTTGTACAGCGAAGGACGGGCGCTCATGGCTGGCGGATCTCCGGCGTGGTCGCGCGCAGCCCGTTCACATACTCCTGCGGCTGCAGCAGCTGGGTGGCCATCGCGTCGGTGTGCTGCATCAGCGGGCCGGCGAACAGGCTCATCGCGATGCCGTAGCTCAACAGCAGGGCCGCGGCGATGAGTTCGACGGTACGCGTCGGCGCCTTGCGTGCGGGCGGTGCGCCGTCTTCGGCCACCGGCACGCGCCAGAACAGGCGGATGCCGGCGCGGGTCAGGCCGACGATCACCATCAGGCTGCTGCCCAGGACCGCCGTCCACACCACCCCGGTGTAGGCCGGGGGCATGCCGGCCAGCAGCGCGGCCTTGGCCAGGAAGCCGGACAGCGGCGGCAGGCCGGCCACGGCCACCGCGCCGATCAGGAACAGCACCGCCGGGGTCTGCTTGCCCGGCATCGGTGCGATCACTTCCTTGCGGTCGCTCGCACCACCCCGCCGGCGGCGGATCAGGTCCGCCACCAGGAACAGCGCTGCGGCGACGAAGGTGCTGTGCGGCAGGTAGTACAACCCGGCCGACAGCACCTGCGGAGTGCGCACGGCGAAGGCGATGAACAGCGTGGCCGCCGACACCACCACCAGGTAGGAGATCAGCACCCGCAACCGCGCCGCCGCCAGCACGCCCAGGCCGCCGAGCACCAGCGTGGCCACGCCCGCCCACAGCAGCCAGTCGCTGCCGTAGCCGGCCATCGCGCCGGCATCCTCGCCGAACCACAGCGTGCTCACCCGCAGCACCGCATACAGCCCGACCTTGGTCATGATCGCGAACAGCGCCGCCACCGCGGCCGGCGCGCGCGCATAGGCCTCGGGCAGCCACAGGTACAGCGGCATCAGCGCGGCCTTGCTGCAGAACACCAGCAGCAACAGGCCCATCGTGGCCTTGACCAGCAGCAGGTGCGAGGGCGGCACCTCGGCGATGCGCTGGGACAGCTCGGCCATGTTGAGCGACCCCAGCGAGGCGTACAGCAGGCCCAGGGCGATCAGGAACAGGGTCGAGGCGGTGACGTTGAACACCACATAGTGCAGGCCGATGCGCATGCGCAGGCCGCGCCCACCGCTGAGCAGCAGGCCGTAGGAGGCGATCAGCATCACCTCGAAGAACACGAACAGATTGAAGATGTCGCCGGTCAGGAAAGCGCCGTTGAGGCCGACCAGCTGGAACTGGAACAGCGCGTGGAAGTGCGGCGCGCGACGGTCCCAGCCCGAGCAGGCGTGCAGCAGGCAGGGAATGGCGAGCAGCAGCGTGGTGACCAGCATCCACGCCGACAGGCGGTCGGCGACCAGCGCGATGCCCAGCCGCGACGGCCAGTCGCCGAGCAGGTACACCGCGATGCTGCCATCGGCCGTCTGCGCGAACAGCAGCGCGACCGCGGCGGCCAGCGCGGTCAGCGTGGTCCACGCCACGCTGCGCTGGACCTTGGGCCCGTAACGGCGGTGCTCCACGAACAGCGAGCAGGCCGCGCCGAACAACGGAATCAGGATCGGCAGGATCACCGCATGGTTCATGCGCCGCCCTCCCGGCCCGGCGCGGTATCGGCAGGCGCGGTATCGGACTCTTCTTCGTGTGCGTCGACGTGGTCGCTATGGTTGTCGCTGCGGCTGCGCATGGCAAGCACGATGCTGACGGCGGTCATCGCGAAGGCGATCACGATCGCGGTCAACACCAGCGCCTGCGGCAGCGGATCGGTGTAGTTGCCCAGATCGCTGTCGATGCCCTCGCGCAGCACCGGCGCCTTGCCCGAGACCAGGCGTCCACCGGCGAAGATCAGCAGGTTGGTCGCGTAGGAAAGGAAGGTCATGCCAAGGATGACGTCGAAGCTGCGCGCGCGCAGCAGCAGGTAGATGCCGATCGCGGCCAACACACCGATCGCGCTTGCCAGGGCCAGTTCCATCAGTGCATCTCCCCGGTCTTTGCCGAACGACGGTTGGGATCGATCTCGCCCTTGCGGGCGCTGCGGGTGCGCGACGGCTTGATGGTGCCCATCATCGACAGCATCAGCATCGCCCCGCCGAACACCACCAGGTACACGCCGGTGTCGAAGCCGATCGCGCTGGCCAGCGGCACCTCACCGATCAGCGGCAGGTGCAGGTCCAGGTGGCCGCTGGTCAGGAACGGCACGCCGAACAGCATCGACGCGCTGCCGCTGACGATGGCGATCAGCAGGCCGGCACCGATGCAGCGGATGTAGTCGAAACCGAAGCGCGACTCCACCGAGGCAGTGCCCTGGATCACGTACTGGATCACCAGCGGCACGGCCAGCACCAGACCGGCGATGAAGCCGCCGCCCGGCGCGTTGTGGCCGCGCAGGAACAGGAAGATCGACACGGTCAGGGTCAGCGGGAACATGATCTGGGCCAGATCAGCCGGGACCGGCAGCTTGATCGGCGGCCCGGGCATGATCTGCTCCGGGGCCATCCGCGAACGCCGCAGCATGGCGTGCACCACCAGGGCGGCAATGCCGAACACGGTGATCTCGCCGAAGGTATCGAACCCGCGGAAGTCCACCAGGATCACGTTGACCACGTTCTGGCCGTACGCTTCGGGCAGGGCGCGCGCGAGCAGCTCGCCGGCCATCGTGTTGGGCGGCAGGGTCATTGCGGTGTAGGCCAGCGCGGCCAGACCGCCGCCGCCGAGCACCGCGATCAGCACGTCGCGCCCCTTGCGCCAGGGCGAGCGCTCCCGTGGCGACTGCACCGGCAGGTAGTTCATGCCCAGCAGCATCAGCACCAGCGTGACCATCTCCACCAGCAGCTGGGTCAGCGCCAGGTCGGGGGCGGACAGGAACACGAAGGTCAGCGACACGATCAGGCCGACGCCGCCGAGCAGCAGTACCGCCAGCAGGCGCTGGCGGTACTTGGACAGCGCACCGAACGCGCAGGCCATCATCACCAGCCACAGCGCCCAGCCGAGCAGCGGCAGCGGCTGCGGCGACGGCCAGTTGGGCGAGACCGGCGTGGCCACGAACGGGGCCGCCGCGACGATGATCGCCACCACCACCAGCCCCAGCAGCATGCGCTGCAGGCTGCCGTTGGCCAGCCCCTGGGTCAGCCGGTGGGCGAAGCCGAACACCAGGTCAAGCTGCTTATGGAACAGGTTGCGGCCGGTGGTGCGGGTGACCACCGCATGCAGATTGATCAGGCGGCGCAGGCCGAAGTACAGGGCAATGCCGCCCAGCACGCCGACCGCGCTCATCGCCAGCGGCAGATTGAAGCCATGCCACACCGACAGGCTGTAGGCGGGCATCGCCGGGCCGAGGATGGAGGAGGCGGCCGCGTGCAGCACCGGCGCGATGGTGATGGCGGGGGCGACGCCGACCGCCACGCAGACCACCACCAGAATCTCCACCGGCACCTTCATCCAGCGCGGCGGCTCGTGCGGCACGCGGTCCAGATCGTGCGGGCCCTTGCCGAAGAAGGTGTCGTGCACGAAGCGCAGGCTGTAGGCCACGCCGAACACGCCGGCCAGCAGGGCGGCAACCGACATGGCGATGCGCATCGCTGCCGGGCCTTCCGTGGTCAGCGCCTCGGCGAACAGCATTTCCTTGGACAGGAAGCCGTTGAGCAGTGGAATGCCGGCCATCGCCAGCGAGGCGATGATCGCCAGGGCGCTGGTGAAGGGCATCAGGCGTCGCAGGCCGCCGAGCCTGCGCATGTCGCGGGTGCCGGCTTCATGGTCGATGATGCCGGCGGCCATGAACAGCGAGGCCTTGAAGGTGGCGTGGTTGAGGATGTGGAACACGCCGGCGACCACCGCCATCGGGGCCGACAACCCGAACAGCATCGTGATCAGGCCCAGGTGGGAGATCGTCGAGTACGCCAGCAGGCCTTTCAGGTCGTGCTGGAAGATCGCGTTCCAGGCGCCGATCAGCAGGGTGATCGCGCCGATGCCGCTGACCGTATAGAAGAACAGGTCGGTGCCGGACAGGGCCGGGTGCAGCCGCGCCAGCAGGAACACGCCGGCTTTGACCATCGTGGCCGAGTGCAGGTAGGCCGACACCGGCGTCGGCGCGGCCATCGCGTGCGGCAGCCAGAAATGGAAGGGGAACTGCGCGCTCTTGGTGAAGATGCCGGCCAGCACCAGGAACAGCGCATAGGGATAGAGCGCACTGGCGCGGATCGCATCGCCGGCCGCCAGCACCACATCCAGCTCGAAGCTGCCCACGATGCGGCCGATCAGCAGCACGCCACCGAGCAGGGCCAGGCCGCCGCCGCCGGTCACCACCAGCGCCATCCGCGCGCCCTCGCGCGCATCCTGGCGGTGCGACCAGAACCCGATCAGCAGGAACGAGCTGATGCTGGTCATTTCCCAGAACACCATCAGCAGCAGCAGGTTGCCCGACAGCACCATGCCCAGCATGGCGCCCATGAACAGCAGCAGGTAGCAGTAGAAGCGATGGGCGCTGTCGCGGGCGCTGAGGTAGTAGTGGGCGTACATCACCACCAGCGCGCCGATGGCCAGCACCAGCCCGGCGAACATCCAGGCCAGCCCGTCCAGCCGCAGAGAGAACGCCAGCCCGATCTGCGGCAGCCACTGCCCGAAACTGCGGACAACGCCACCGCCAAGGATCTCGGGGGTGAGGGTCGCCAGCAGCGCCAGCCCACCCAACGGAGCGGCCGCGGCCAACCAGGCGGCCGTGGAGCGGGAGGTGCGTCGGAATGAAGCGACCGCCACGGCCATCAGGAAGGGCAGGGCGAGCAGCAGGAGCAGACTGGGATTCATGCAGGGAATGCGGGATTCACGAGCAGGTCGTTCAGTCTAACAGGCAGGCAATTGTCGCCGATACTCCCGAATACGCTTCGAACTGCATGTAACGTGCGCTGATTCATTTTTTCAGCCTCGTCAGTGGGTCCATCCGGGACCGTCGCGGGCCGTATGGAACCGGTAGGGCGGCTTTGCCGAACGTGGCCTGTCGCAGGGGGCGCCGGGCAGGTTCGGCCCAGCAATGGCAGGGGCTGCGCAAGCCCCCGGACGGTCACGGAGCTGAACGCCAGCGTACCCGGGCGGGGGGTCTGACGCGATGCTGGACGCCTGCGCGTGGACCCCCGGTGAGTGCGGCGGTCCGTTCAGGAAAGTGCGGTCAGAAGCGCCAGTCCAGGCGACGGTAAAGCTTGGCCATCACCCAGGCCGGGCCGATCAGCAGATACACCAGATCGGTGAGAAAACTGGGCTTGCGGCCTTCGATCTTGTGCCCGATGAACTGCGCCACCCAGGCCACGGCGAACACGCCCAGGCCCAGCCAGAACAGGCCGCGCAGGCCGATTTCGGCTTCCAGCAGCCGGCACAGGCAGCCGCTGACGAAGAACAGGGCGAGCATCCCGTAGCCGAGCCGGCGCGACAGACGGTTGTAGTAGGCCCACGCGGCGAACATGGCCAGGCCGGCCCAGATCCCGTACTGGAACCAGGTGATCAACGGCGGCAGGCACCACAGCAGCGCGATCACCGACCACATGATCGCCGGCACCGCGATCACATGGATGCGCTGGTTGATCGCATTGCGGTGGTCGTCGGAATAGCTGGCGAAGTAGCGGTCGATGGGCCGCTCAAGCTGGGTCGTCGTGGACATTGAGCCTCCGGAGTCCAGACAGGATACTCCGCCGCTGCCCCTGACTTGCCGCAGCCGACCAACGGTCGGCTCTACAGCGCAGCCGACCAACGGTCGGCTCTACAGCGCAGCCGACTAACAGTCGGCTCTACAGCGCGCCGACGCTGGTAGAGCCGGGCTCTGCCCGGCTCCACCCACCGATCTCAATCTACCGAGATACCCGCCAGGCGCTGCAGCGCCTCGGCGTACTTGGCGCGGGTGCGCTCGATGATCTCGGCCGGAATGCTCGGGCCGGGGGCGGTCTTGCCCCAGTCCAGCGTCTCCAGGTAGTCACGCACGAACTGCTTGTCGTAGCTCGGCGGGCTGGTGCCCACCTCGTACTCGTCGGCCGGCCAGTAACGCGAGGAATCGGGCGTCAGCATCTCGTCCATGATGTACAGCCGGCCATCGGCATCGGTACCAAACTCGAACTTGGTATCGGCCAGGATGATGCCGCGCTCGCGCGCGTAGTCGGCGGCGAATGCATAGATGCGCAGGGTGGCATCGCGCACGCGCTCGGCCAGATCCGCACCGACCGTCTTCACCATCGCGTCGAAATCGATGTTCTCGTCATGGTCGCCCACGGCGGCCTTGGTCGAGGGGGTGAAGATCGGCTCGGGCAGCTGCTCGGCCTGGCGCAGACCGTCGGGCAGGTCGATGCCGCTGATCTTGCCGGTGCGCTGGTAGTCCTTCCAGCCGCTGCCGATCAGGTAGCCGCGGGCGATCGCTTCCACCGGTACCGGCTTGAGCTTGCGGGTGACCACCGCGCGCTTGGCGTACAGCGCCGGGTCCACGCCCTCGGGCAGGACGCTGGCCACATCGATGCCGGTCAGGTGGTTGGGCATCAGGTGGGCGGTCTTGGCGAACCAGAAATTCGACACCTGGCAGAGCATTTCGCCCTTGCCGGGAATCGGATCGGGCAGCACCACGTCGAAGGCCGACAGACGGTCGGTAGCGACCATCAGCAGGTAGTCCCCCGGCGGAGTGCCGGCGGGCAGCCGGTCGCGCGGAATGTCGAAAACATCACGCACCTTGCCGCGATGGCGCAAGGGCAGGCCGGGGAGATCGGATTGCAACAACGTGGTCGGCACGGGCACTCCTGAGGCTTCGTCAAGACAGCTGTCCAGGGGACCCGGAGGGCCCGCACAGACAGCGGGCGGCCTAGTGTAAAGCGGGTTGGGCCCGCTGTGACGTAAAATGAGTCTCCTTTGTCGACCCGGCCGCCCCCACGACCATGCGCTGGTACGGAAAACTGCTCGGATTCATCGCCGGCGCCCTGCTTTTCAGGCCCAATCCGCTGTTCGGGGCCGTGGTCGGCCTGCTGATCGGGCATGCCTTCGACGCTGACTGGTTCCGGCTGAACAGGGAGAACCCGTACCGCGAGCTGGGGCTGACCTCCGAGGCGACCGACGCCGAGGTCGACCTGGCCTACCGCCGGCTGATCTCCCAGTACCACCCCGACAAGGTCGTCGGCGCCGCCCCGGAGCTGCGCCAGCAGGCCGAGCGCAAGTCGCGCCAGCTCAACGCCGCCTACGACCGCATCAAGACCCTGCGCAAGCGCTGATCCCGCGCGGCGCCACCCCATCCACGTCCTGAAGGCCCCGGCCATGTCCAACTGCATCATCGCCCCCTCCATCCTGTCCGCGAACTTCGCCCGCCTCGGCGAGGAAGTGGACAACGTGCTCGCAGCCGGTGCGGACTGGGTGCACTTCGATGTGATGGACAACCATTACGTGCCCAACCTGACCATCGGCCCGATGGTCTGCCAGGCGCTGCGCAGGCACGGCGTCACCGCGCCGATCGACGTGCATCTGATGGTCGAGCCGGTGGACCGCATCATTCCGGACTTCGCCGAGGCCGGTGCCACCTACATCAGCTTCCATCCGGAGGCCTCCCGCCACGTCCACCGCACCATCCAGCTGATCCGTTCGCTGGGCTGCAAGCCGGGCATCGTGCTCAACCCGGCCACCCCGGTGGACATCCTGGACTGGGTGCTGGACGACCTGGATCTGGTGCTGCTGATGTCGGTCAACCCGGGCTTCGGCGGCCAGGCGTTCATTCCCTCGGCGCTGGACAAGCTGCGCGTGGTGCGCCAGAAGATCGATGCCAGCGGCCGCGACGTGCGGCTGGAGATCGACGGCGGCGTCAAAGCCGACAACATCGGTGCGATCGCCGCCGCCGGTGCCGATGCCTTCGTGGCCGGCTCGGCGATCTTCAACGCCAAGACCAGCTACCAGGACGTGATCGCGCAGATGCGCCAGAACGTCGCCCAGGCGAGGGGCTGAGCCATGCCGGTGGCGACGGTGAACATCCGCGTGGCCACCGCCGAGGATGCGGCGCTGATCCTGCGCTTCATCCGCGAGCTGGCGATCTATGAAAAGGCCGAGTCGTCGGTGCAGACCGACGAGGCCGGCATCCGCGCCAGTCTGTTCGGCGCCGATGCCAAGGCGCGCGCGCTGATCTGCGAGGCCGGTGGCGAGGCCATCGGCTACGCCGTGTACTTCTACAACTACTCCACCTGGCTGGGCCGCAACGGCATCTACCTGGAAGACCTGTACGTCAGCCCGCAGCAGCGCGGCAGCGGTGCCGGCAAGGCGCTGCTGCAGCACATCGCGCGTATCGCGGTCGCCGAAGGCTGTGGCCGTTTCGAATGGTCGGTGCTGGACTGGAACGAACCGGCAATCAGGTTCTACGAAGCTGCCGGCGCGAAGCCGCAGAGCGAGTGGACCGTGTACCGCATGGAAGGCGATGCGCTGCAGGCGTTTGCTGAAGGCTGAGCACCCGTAGAGCCGACCGTTGGTCGGCTGCGCGCATCGCGGGCAAAAAAAAAGACCGCACCCTCTCGGATGCGGCCCTGGGAATATTCGGAGGCTGATCCTGCCTCCATCCGTCGTCCCTGCTATGGACTCCCATTCTCCGGGCGCGCGATGACGCTTTGATGACGCGATCGGCGCGGGCGGGAAGGCGGCTTCACCGCCCCCGACGCGGCGCACTGCTAGCCTGCGCCTCCCTGATCCGTGGAAGTGCTGCATGCGTGGCAAGCGATGGCGTCTGATCCTCAACGGCAAGTCCACCGGCAACACCGACCTGCGCGAGGCGGTGCACGCGCTGCGTGAGCGCGGGGCCACGCTGGAGGTGCGGGTGACCTGGGAGGAGGGCGATGCCGAACGCTATGTGGCCGAGGCGATCGCGCATGGCGTGGATACCATCATTGCCGCCGGCGGTGACGGCACGCTCAGTGAAGTGGCCGAAACGCTGGCGCACCGGGATGAAGATGCCGACACGCTGCCGTCGCTGGGCCTGGTGCCGCTGGGCACGGCCAACGATTTCGCCACGGCGGCGGAGATTCCCGACGATCCCGGCCAGGCGCTGGCACTGATCGAACATGAGCCGCCGCGCCCGGTGGACCTGCTGTGTATCGATGCCGATGGCAAGCGCTGGTGGTGCGCCAACGTGGCCAGTGGCGGCTTTGGTACCGAGGTCACGGTGGAAACCGACGAAGGCCTGAAGAAGATGCTTGGCGGGTTGGCCTACCTGATCACCGGCGTATCGCGGCTGGGCCGCATCGAGCCGATCCAGGCGCGGGTGCGTGCCCCCGGTTTCGAGTGGGAAGGTGGTTTCATCGCGCTGGGGGTCGGCAACGGCCGCCAGGCCGGTGGTGGCCAGGTGCTGTGCCCGGACGCGCATATCGACGACGGCCTGCTGGATCTCACCCTGATTCCCGAGCTCAGCGGCGAAGTCGCCTCCACGCTTACCGCCCTGGTCAAGGGCGGCAAACGGGGCGCGCTGGAACAGGTGGCCGAACGCGTCCAGGCCCCCTGGGTGGAGATCGAGGCCGCCGAGCCGCTCACCCTGAATCTGGATGGCGAGCCGGTCCGCGCCCGCCGCTTCCGCATCGACTGCGTGCCGGGCCGGGTCCGGCTGCACCTGCCGCTGGACAGCCCGCTGCTGTCGCGGCGCTGACCCCCGTGGCGCCGCCGGGTTCCATCCGGTGCCGCCAATGCGGTACAGTCGCCGCGTGTCCATTCTGACGACCCCGCATACCCTTTCTTCCGCTCGCCGCTGGTGGCGATGGTGGCCTGTTGCCGTCGTCCGTCCCGCCACCGCCGTTTCCCGGAAGGAAAGTCGTCTTGATCACGCTCGAGCAGTTCCAGCAGCAGGCCGCTGAAGGCCACACCCGCATCCCCGTCGTCCGCGAAGTGCTGTCCGACCTGGACACGCCGCTCTCGGTCTATCTGAAGCTCGCCGACGGCCCGCATACCTACCTGTTTGAATCGGTCGAAGGCGGCGAACGCTTCGGGCGCTACTCCATCATCGGCCTGCCGGCACGCCGGGTGTATGCCTTCCACGGCCACACCCTGACCGTCAGCGAGGCGGGCCAGGTCGTGGACACCCGTGAGGTCGCCGACCCCTTCACCGAGGTCGAGGGGGGGCGGGGAGAGCACCTCGTGTGTCACACGCGGGGTGTGATGTGTGTGGC
>NZ_JBMOWY010000019.1:0-5377 GCF_049310345.1 Stenotrophomonas sp. GZD-301
GGTCGTGCTCACGCGTTATGTCTCCGACCTCCTAATATGTTTCTATCCACCCCCCACCCCCCACTCGGTGCCCAAGCTGGCGGGCCTGCCGGGCTTCACCGGCGGTCTGGTCGGCTGGTTCGGCTTCGAGTGCATCGGCTACATCGAACCGCGCCTGGCACCGCCGCGCGGCCGCGACGAGCTGGGCACCCCGGACATCCTGCTGCTGCATTCCGAAGACCTGGCGGTGTTCGACAATCTCAAGGGCCGCCTGTACCTGATCGTGCACGCCGACCCGAGCCAACCCGGGGCGTGGGACGACGCACAGGCCCGTCTGGATGCGCTGGTGGCCAAGCTGCGCGCGCCCGGCGCGGGCTATCCGGCACCGATCACCCGCGACGTGCTGGACGAGAACGATTTCGTGTCCGGCTTCACCCGCGACGGCTTCATTGCCGCGGTCGACAAATCCAAGGAATACATCCGCGCCGGCGACATCTTCCAGGTGGTGCTGAGCCAGCGCCTGAGCGTGCCGTTCAAGGCGCGCCCGGTGGATGTGTACCGCGCGCTGCGGGCGCTCAATCCCTCGCCATACATGTACTTCCTGGATACCGGCGATGTGCAGGTGGTTGGCTCCTCGCCGGAAATCCTGGTGCGTCTGCAGGATGGTGAGGTTACCGTCCGCCCGATCGCCGGCACCCGTCCGCGCGGCGCCACGGTGGAAGAAGACAACGCACTGGAAGCCGAACTGCTGGCCGACCCGAAGGAGCGCGCCGAGCACCTGATGCTGATCGACCTCGGCCGCAACGATGCGGGCCGCGTGTCCAAGGCCGGCACGGTGGAAGTGGGCGAACAGTTCGTGATCGAACGCTACAGCCATGTCATGCACATCGTCAGCGAGGTCACCGGCCAGCTGCAGCCGGGCCTGAGCTACGCCGACGTGCTGCGCGCGACGTTCCCGGCCGGCACCGTCAGCGGTGCGCCGAAGATCCGCGCGCTGGAAGTGATCCGCGAGCTGGAGCCGATCAAGCGCAACGTGTATGCCGGCAGCATCGGCTACATCGGCTGGCACGGCGATGCCGATACCGCGATCGCGATCCGTACCGCTGTGATCAAGGACGGCCGCCTGCACGTGCAGGCCGGCGCCGGCATCGTCTACGACTCGGACCCGGGCAAAGAATGGGACGAGACCATGAACAAGGGCCGCGCGCTGTTCCGTGCGGTCGCCCAGGCCGCCAAGGGCCTGTGAGTTCCTCTGCCGTGGCGCATGCCACGGCGTCCGCTGCATCATCCAGACAAGGAATACCGCATGAAGCTGCTGAGCGCATTGCTGTTGTCGACGACACTGGCCGCCGTCGCCCCTGCGTGGGGCCAGGCCAACACCATTCCCTCGCAGCCGCACCTGCTGGTGAAGGGCAGCGCCACCCGCACGGTGATGCCGGACCGCTTCACGGTGAAAGTGGCGCTGGAAACGGTCGACATGCAGACCGATGTCGCCCGCGCGCGCGTGCAGGCCAATGCCGAACGCGTGCTGCAGCTGTTCGCCCAGCACGGCGCCATCGATGGCAGCGTGAGTGCCGCCAACCTGAGCATTGCCCCGTCCACGCGCTATCGCAACGATGAGGAGGTGTTCAACGGCACCGCCGCCAGTCGCGATCTGAAGGCCGAATTCTCCGATGCGCAGGCGCTGAAAGCCTTCCTCGGCGATCTCAAGGCCAGCCGCGAGGTGCAGGTCAGTACCGCTGAGCCGACCTACTCGGGCGAACGCCGCCTGCGGGGCGAACTGAAGGCCGAAGCCGCCGCGCAGACGCGCGAATCGGCCAAGGGCCTGGCCGGCGCGTACGGCACGACGATCACCGGCCTGTACAGCATTTCCGACGTCGCACCGAACTTCGCCTATGGCGTGCAGGCCGGCACCTGGGGCACGCAAGTCCACGATGGGTTCGGCTACAGCCGCGGAAGCGGAGGCGAAACGCTGGACAAGGTGGCCGTGACCGGGTCGCGTTACCGCGCGGCGTCGGGCGGCGAACTGCTCACCGCTGCGCCCATCACGTACACCGAGAACGTGTACGCCATTTTTCTCATCCAAGACGGACCCTGACCATGTTGTTGATGCTCGACAACTACGACAGCTTCACCTACAACCTCGTGCAGTACCTGCAGACGCTGGGCGCCGAGGTCAAGGTGGTGCGCAACGACGCGTTGAGCGTCGATGAGATCGCCGCGCTCGCCCCCGAGCGCATCGTGATTTCGCCTGGCCCGTGCACGCCCAACGAAGCGGGCGTGTCGCTGGAGCTGATCCACCGGCTCGGCCCGACCACGCCGATCCTCGGCGTGTGCCTGGGCCACCAGAGCATCGGCCAGGTCTACGGCGGCGATGTGATCCGCGCCGGCACCATCATGCACGGCAAGACCTCGCCGATCCGGCATGAAGGCAAGGGCGTGTTCGCCGGCCTGCCGGACCGCTACCAGGCCACGCGCTACCACTCGCTGGTGGTGGACAAGACCACCTTGCCGGCGTGCCTGGAAGTGACCGCCTGGACCGAGAACGACGATGGCACGGTGGAAGAGATCATGGGCCTGCGTCATCGCGAGCACCCGGTCGAAGGCGTGCAGTTCCACCCCGAGTCCATCCTCACCGAGCACGGCCACGCCCTGCTGAAGAACTTCCTGCAGCGCTGAGCGCGCCGCACCCGTACCGCAAAGGACCCCTCATGACTTTCTCCCCCCAGGAAGCCCTGCAGCGCACCATCGAGCACCGCGAAATCTTCTTCGACGAAATGGTCGATCTGATGCGCCAGGTGATGCGTGGCGAGGTGTCGCCGGTGATGACCGCCGCGATCCTCACCGGCCTGCGGGTCAAGAAGGAAACTGTGGGCGAGATCGCCGGCGCGGCCACGGTGATGCGCGAGCTGGCCCTGGCGGTGCCCGTCGAGGACCGCACCCACCTGATCGACATCGTCGGTACCGGCGGCGACGGCTCGCACACCTTCAACATCTCCACCTGCGCGATGTTCGTGGTGGCCGCCGCCGGCGCCAAGGTGGCCAAGCACGGCAACCGCAGCGTGTCGTCCAAGTCCGGCAGCGCCGATGCGGTTGAAGCGCTGGGCGCGATCATCGAGCTGCGGCCCGAGGAGGTCGCGCGCGCGATCAGCGATACCGGCATCGGCTTCATGTTCGCGCCGATGCACCATCCGGCGATGAAAGTGGTTGCCCCGGTGCGGCGCGAAATGGGCGTGCGCACCATCTTCAACATCCTCGGCCCGCTGACCAACCCGGTGGGCGCCACCAATGTGCTGATGGGTGTGTTCCACCCCGATCTGGTCGGCATCCAGGCGCGCGTGCTCCGCGAGCTGGGCGCCGAACGCGCGCTGGTGGTGTGGGGCCGCGACAACATGGACGAGATCTCGCTCGGTGCCGGCACCCTGGTCGGCGAGCTGCGCGACGGCAAGGTGCGCGAGTACGAGATCCATCCCGAAGACTTCGGCATCGCCATGTCGGCCAGCCGCAACCTGAAGGTGGCCGACCCGGCCGAGTCGATCGCGATGCTGCGCGGGGTGCTGGACAACCAGCCGGGCCCGGCGCTGGACATCGTGGCGCTCAACGCCGGTGCGGCGCTGTACGTGGCCGGCGTGGCCGACAGCATCGCCGACGGCCTGGCGCGCGCGCGGGCGGTCATTGCCGACGGCAGTGCGCGGCTGCGCATGCAGCAGTACGTCGAGGCCACCCACCGTATCCGCGCCGGCGGCTGAGTCGTTTCCCCCCTGTTTCACGCATTGCCCGCGTCTGGTCGATAATGGCCGGCCTGAAGGACCCCGACCGACATGAGCGACAAGAGCGACATCCTCGACACCATCCTGGCCCGCAAGGCCGACGAAGTGGCCGCGCGCCGTGCCCAGGTGCCGCTGGAGGCGCTGATCGCCCGGCTGGAGCAGGCCCCGCCGGTGCGCGGCTTCGCCGATGCCCTGCGCGCCTCGATCGCCGCGGGCAACCCGGCGGTGATCGCCGAGGTCAAGAAGGCCAGCCCCTCCAAGGGCGTGATCCGCCCGGACTTCCATCCGGCCGACATCGCAGTGAGCTACGAGTTCGGCGGTGCCAGCTGCCTGTCGGTATTGACCGACGTGGACTTCTTCCAGGGCAGCGATGCCTACCTGCAGCAGGCCCGCGAGGCCTGCACGCTGCCGGTGCTGCGCAAGGACTTCGTGATTGATCCCTACCAGGTGTACGAGGCGCGCGTGCTGGGCGCCGACTGCATCCTGCTGATCGTGGCCGCGCTGGACGACCGCCAGCTGGCCGAGCTGTCCGACCTGGCCATGCAGCTGGGCATGGATGTGCTGGTGGAAGTGCACGATATCGATGAACTGGAGCGTGCCATCCAGGTACCGGTGCCGCTGGTGGGCATCAACAACCGCAATCTGCGCACCTTCGAGGTGTCGCTGCAGACCACCCTGGACATGCGCCAGGCCGTGCCGCGCGACCGCCTGCTGGTCACCGAGAGCGGCATCCTCGGCCCGGACGACGTGCGCGTGATGCGCGATGCGGGTATCCACGCCTTCCTGGTCGGTGAAGCCTTCATGCGCGTCGAAGAGCCCGGCGAGGGGCTGCGTCAGCTATTCTTCAGCGCATGACTGCGATCTACCCAACGCCGCGCGAAGACGCCCCGCTGGTGGTCTTCGATTTCGATCACACCCTGTACGACGGCGATTCGGGCAGCCACCTGTTCGCCTCGCTGATCAAGCGCAACCCGCTGCGGATGCTGGCCGCGCTGCTGGTCACGCCGATCGCCGGGCCGCTGGTGGCGATGCTGCCGACCCGGCGCGCCGGTATCTCGGTATATGTGTGGATCGCCACGTTCGGCCTGCACCGTGCACGCGAGTTCAACCGCGTGATCGACGCCTACGTGCTCAAGCATGAGCCGGAACTGCGCGCCAAGCTGTTGCCGCAGGCGCTGGAGGTGTTCGCCCGGCACCGTGCCAATGGCGATCGCGTGGTGGTCGCCACCGGCGCCCCGCCGGAGCTGGCGCGCGCGATCCTGGCCTTCGTCGCCCACCAGGGCGTGCCGGTGATCGGCAGCGAAGTCGGGCCGCGCCTGGGTGCGGTAGGTGCCACCCGCCACTGCCACAACGAAGAAAAGATGCGCATGCTGCGCGAGCGCGGCTATGGCGACATCGACATCGCCTACTCGGACAGCACCGCCGACCTGCCGCTGCTGCTGGCGGCCAAGGCGCCGGTGGTGGTCAATCCGAAGGTGTCGCGTGTGGCCTATTTCCGCCAGGTGCTCAAGCCCGGCACGCCGATCCTCAACTGGGGCTGCGTGGACAGGGGCGGCGACAAGCCCTGATGCGTAGTGGGGGGGGGGGGGGGGGGAAGGTCGGCAGCTGTGTAGTGGCCTAAGGACGGC
>NZ_JBMOWY010000020.1:0-35427 GCF_049310345.1 Stenotrophomonas sp. GZD-301
TGGGTGGTGGGCGGTTGCTTTTTTTTCCTCTTTCCCCCCCCCCCCCCCCCCCCTCCCCCCCCCCCCCCCCCCCCCCCCCCACTACGGGCTGCTCCACCAGCCATGCACGGCGTGGCCGATCTGGAACAGGCTGATTGTCAGCACCAGCACGCCCACCGCCACCAGTACCCAGCGCTCCTTGACCTTCTTCACCAGCAGCGCAGCCACGGGCGCTGCCATCATGCCGCCGACCAGCAGGCCGGCGACGATGTTCAGGTACTGCAGGCCCATCGAGAGCAGGAAGGTGATCGACACCGCCAGGGTCACCACGAACTCGGCGGCGTTGACCGTGCCGATCGTGGTGCGGGCCTGGCCACCGCGGGCCAGCAGGGTGGAGGTGGCCACCGGACCCCAGCCGCCGCCGCCGCTGGCATCCAGCAGGCCGGCCACGAAGCCCAGCACCGGCACGCGCTTGACCTCCTGTGTCGGCATCAGCCGCCCGGCCGCGCGCAGAAGGATGAAAATCGCCAATACCAGCAGGTAGGCATAGATGAACGGGCGGATCACGTCACCGGGCAGCTGGGTCAGCACGTAGGCGCCGACCACCCCGCCCACCGCACCGGGCAAGGCCAGGCGCAGGAACAGCCGGCGATCGACGTTGCCTGCGACCAGGTGCGAGACCCCGGAGGCCCCGGTAGTGAAGACTTCAGCGGTGTGGATGCTGGCGCTGACCGCTGCCGGGGGCAGGCCCATGCTGAGCAGGACCGAGGAGGACACCAGCCCGAAGGCCATGCCCAGTGCACCGTCGACCAGCTGGGCGCCCAGGCCGATCAGGATGAACCAATAGAATTCGCTGCCGGGTTCCATGACGCCAGCCTAGCGGAATCGCCTTGGGGGTGCCGGGCGGCGGCTGGCGGTAGTGCCCGGTTGCCGGCCAGCGGCCGGCACTACGAGCGGGTTGCAGGGCGGAGGCCGGCGGTGCCGGCCGCGGCCGGGACTACCGGGTGCCGTACAGGACGACCGTCTTGCCGCGGGCGTGAAGGAGCCCGTCGCTCTGCAGCTTCTTGAGGACGCGGCCAGCCATTTCACGCGAGCAGCCGACCAGGCGGGCCAGCTCCTGGCGCGAGACGCGCAGCTGGGTGCCCTGCGGATGGCTCATGGCCTCCGGCTCGCGGGACAGGTCGTGAAGGGTGCGCACGATGCGGTCGGTGACATCCAGGAAGGCCAGGCGGCTGGCCTTGCGGCTGGTGTCGAGCAGGCGCTTGGAGATCTGCTGGCCGATGGCATACAGCAGCCGCGGTGCATCGGTGGACAGGGGGCCCAGGAACAGCTGGTGCAGGCGCTCGTAGCTGATTTCGGCCAGTTCGCACGGTGTCCGGGTGCGCAGGATGACCTCGCGACGGTCCGATTCCACGAACAGACCCATTTCCCCCACGAACTCCCCGGAGCCGAAATAGCCCAGGACCAGCTCACGGTCGTCATCTTCTTCAGCAATTATAGAAACAGAGCCGCTGATCACGTAGTAAAGGGTGCCTGCGGGGTCCCCCGGCCGGAAGACGTCCGTGCGGGCAGGGTAGCGACGGCGATGGCTGTGGGCCAGAAAGCGGTCGATGGTGGCGATATCCAGGGCCAATGGACTTGTGGCAAGGCGCACAGATGACACGTTACGGCGCTCCCTTTGCTCATGAACAATTCACGGCTATGTCCCGGCAGCTTAACGATCACAATTGTTAAGGGCAAACAAAGCACAGGCAAACCTTTCAATGCAAGTTTCGCCCCCGATCACTTTGCCCCATAATTGCGCCTTTCCCACCACACACAGGATCGACCGCCGTGGTCAAGCCGTTGCCTCGCCTGAGGTTGCAGGGTTTCAACAACCTCACCAAGGCGCTGAGCTTCAACATCTATGACGTGTGTTACGCGCGCACCGAAGAAGAGCGTCAGCGTTACATCGAATACATTGATGAAGAGTACAACGCCGATAGGCTTACTCAGATCTTGACCGATGTCGCCGAGATCATCGGCGCCAACATCCTCAACGTCGCGCGCCAGGATTACGATCCGCAGGGCGCGTCGGTGACGATCCTGATCTCCGAAGAACCGGTGATCGACAAGAAGCTGGCCGGCAAGGAGCTGATCTCCGACGCCGTGGTCGCGCATATGGACAAGAGCCACATCACTGTCCATACGTACCCGGAAACGCATCCGCAGGAGGGCATCGCCACGTTCCGCGCGGACATCGATGTGGCTACCTGTGGCGTGATTTCGCCGCTGAAGGCGCTGAACTACCTGATCGAGAGTCTGGAATCGGACATCGTGATCATGGATTACCGCGTGCGTGGCTTCACCCGTGACGTGAAGGGCAAGAAGCACTACATCGATCACAAGATCAACTCGATCCAGAACTTCCTGGCCAAGAACATCAAGTCGCGTTACGAGATGTTCGACGTCAACGTCTACCAGGAAAACATCTTCCACACGAAGATGCACCTGAAGGACTTCGACCTGGACCAGTACCTGTTCGAGGAAAAGGCCAAGAACATCTCGTTCAAGGAACGCATGAAGATCGAAGCGCTGCTCAAGCGCGAGATCGAAGAGCTGTTCCACGGCCGCAATCTGTCCGAGTAACACCCAGCGATCGCGTCCGGGACATCCCCGGGCGCGCCGCACAAGGCGGGACGGCCCGCCCTGTGGAACATCCGGATCTGCGCAGATTCGTGTTCCACGGATGCAACCGACGACGGTCCGGTGTGAAAACACCGGGCCGTTGTGCGTTTTTACGGCCGCCTCGCGGGGCGGCCGGTATCTGTTCTGTTCATGATGAGGAGTACCCCCATGCCCTGGATCTATCTGCTGCTGGCCGGCCTGTTTGAAATCGGGTTCGCGCTGGGCCTGAAGTACAGCGATGGCTTCACCAAGCCCTGGCCGACCGTGGCCACCATCATTTCGGCGGCAATCAGCCTGTACCTGCTGACCCAGGCGCTGCGGACCATCCCGGTGGGCACCGGCTATGCGATCTGGACCGGCATCGGCGCGCTCGGCGTGGCCACGCTGGGCATCTTGCTGTTCGGCGACAGCGCCTCGCTGCCGCGCCTGGCCTGCATCGGCCTGATCGTGGCCGGCGTGATCGGCCTGAAGCTCGTTTCAGGCTGAGGCCGCCCTGCCGGCGGCAGGCGCTACCGTGGCGGATCCCCGGTAGGTATCGACCGTTGGTCGATACGCCCTACATCCGGTAGGCGATGGTCTTCATGACCTTGGAGGCCAGCGCCATCACGCCTGGAATCGGCGGCGGCAGTCTGCGGGCGCCGGCATGTTCGGCGTGGTCGGCGTGGCGGGCCTCGTCGATCTTCATCACCTTGATGATCTCGCGGCTGCGCAGGTCCGCCGGGGGCAGGGTGTCCAGGTGCTCGTCCAGGTGCGCTTCGACCTGGCGCTCGGTCTCCACCACGAAGCCCAGGTTCCAGCCGTCTCCCCGCAGGCCGGCCAGGGTGCCGATGGTGTAGCTGCCGGCATACCAGATCGGGTTGAACAGGCTGGGGCGGCTGCCCAGCTCGCGCAGGCGCTGCGCGCACCAGGCCAGGTGGTCGGTCTCTTCCTGGGCGGCGTCCAGCAGGTGGGCGCGGGTCTGCGCCTCGCGGGCGACGGCCGCCTGGCCGAAATACAGGCCCTGGGCGCATACCTCGCCCACGTGGTTGATCCGCATCAGCCCGGCGGCATGCCGGCGCTCGCGGTCCTCCATCTGCACGTCCGGGGTCGCTGCGGCCGGGTAGGGGCGGCTGGCCGGCGGATTGCCGAACACCGTATCCAGCGCGCGCTGGGCTTCGGTGAGCAGGTGGTCGAGCGGGGTGGTCTGGCGGATCGCGGTCATGCAGGGGAGGCGTCGCGGCGAGGGGTGCCTGATTCTCGCCCCCTGGGGCCGATGTGCCAAGCCACCGGGCAGGGCGACTTGCATGTGGCTGGAAGGGCCAGTACAATCCCGCCTCTTCACAACGCGTGGCAGAGTTTCGGCCGTTCAACGCCGCAATGAGCCCGACCTACTTGAGTTCTTTCATGAGCACTTTCACTGCAAAGTCCGAGACCGTCCAGCGCGACTGGTATCTCGTCGACGCTTCCGGCAAGACGCTGGGCCGTCTGTCCACCGAGCTGGCCCGCCGTCTGCGCGGCAAGCACAAGCCGGTCTACACCCCTCACGTTGATACCGGTGACTACCTGATTGTCATCAATGCAGAAAAGATTGCCGTCACCGGCAACAAGCTGCAGGACAAGCTGTATCACCGTTTCACTGGCTACATCGGCAACCTGAAGACCGAAACTCTGGCCCAGGCGCTTGAGCGCCACCCGGAGCGCGTCATCGAGACCGCCGTCAAGGGCATGCTGCCGAAGGGCCCGCTGGGCCGCGCCATGTACCGCAAGCTCAAGGTGTACTCGGGTTCCGAGCACCCGCACGCCGCTCAGCAGCCTCAGGTTCTGGATATCTAATCATGGCTATCACGCAAAACTACGGCACCGGCCGCCGCAAGTCCTCCACCGCCCGCGTGTTCCTGCGCAAGGGCGCCGGCAACATCACCGTCAATGGCCGTCCGCTGGACGAGTTCTTTGGCCGTGAGACTGCACGCATGATCGTGCGTCAGCCGCTGGAACTGACCAAGAACACCGAAAGCTTCGACATCATGGTCACCGCCGCTGGCGGCGGCACCACCGGCCAGGCCGGTGCGATCCGTCTGGGCATCGCCCGTGCGCTGGTCGAGTACGACGAAACCCTGAAGTCCGAGCTGCGCAAGGCTGGCTTCATGACCCGTGACGCCCGTGAAGTCGAGCGTAAGAAGGTCGGCCTGCACAAGGCACGTCGCGCCACCCAGTTCTCCAAGCGCTGATCCATCGCGCCTGGCGTGGGATCCTTCGGGATCCCCCTGGGAAAAGCAAAAGCCCGGCCTCGGCCGGGCTTTTGTCGTTTACGGCCCGGCCGCCGGCCGGCAGCCAGGAAGCGCACGAAGCAAGAGAGGGTAGTGCCGGCCGCTGGCCGGCAACCAAGCGATCTGTCCAACGCTCACGCGTCGCCGGCCAGTGGCCGGCATTGCAACGCGCACAAAACAAAAGGCCTGATCTTTCGATCAGGCCTTTTGTCATATTTGGCTGCCCCGGATGGATTCGAACCACCGAATGCCTGAGTCAGAGTCAGGTGCCTTACCGCTTGGCGACGGGGCAATATGTGCGTGCAAGTATTGCACTTTTTCCCTACAAAACCAAGCATGACTTGGTGGCTATGGGTGGACTCGAACCACCGACCCCAGCATTATGAGTGCTGTGCTCTAACCGGCTGAGCTACATAGCCTAGGGAGCCGGTAATTCTGGAGATGTATTGGGAATCTGTCAACACTTTTTCACCACGCTTGTGAGTGGGCAGCCGGCGTGGCACAGTCCCGGCCAGTAGATTTTTCTAGGAGTCCGCATCGTGATCGATCCGGACGGCTATCGACCGAACGTCGGCATCGTGCTGATGCGGCAGGACGGGCAGGTGTTCTGGGCACGACGTGTGCGCCGGGATGGCTGGCAGTTCCCGCAGGGCGGCATGAATACCGATGAGACGCCGGTGGAAGCCATGTATCGCGAGTTGCAGGAAGAAACCGGGTTGTTGCCCGAGCACGTCGAAGTGCTTGGTGCCACGCCAGGGTGGCTTCGCTATCGGTTGCCGGCACGGGCCATCCGCCGCAATGAACGTCAGGTCTGCATCGGCCAGAAGCAGGTCTGGTTCCTGCTGCGCCTGGCCGGCGACGAATCCCACGTCAAACTGGACCACACCGACAGCCCCGAGTTCGATCAGTGGCGGTGGGTGGATTTCTGGTACCCGGTCGAGCATGTGGTGATGTTCAAGCGGGGCGTCTATGCACGCGCGCTGCGGCACCTGGCGCCCTTGGCGCGGGGGGTGGCAGGGACCGGCGTGGAATCGATGCCCAAGACCGCACAGGAGGCCTGGATGCCGGGCAATGCGGCGGGCCATGACCGGCCACGCAAGCGGTTGCCGAAGCGGGGCTACTGGCCGCGCAAGGCCAAGGGCGAGCCGGGGGCCTGACCCGGCCCGCTGAACCGTATCGAGAATGATTCAGTTTCGAAATTGACAACCATTCTCGTTTCGATTGGAATGGCGGCAGGCCATCCCGGCCTGTCTGCCGAGTCCGCACGTGTACGTCTGCATCTGCAATGGGGTAACCGACCACCAGATCCGCGAAGCCGCCCATAGCGGTGTCGCCAGCGTGTCCGAGCTGACCATGCGCACCGGTTGCGGCGCCACCTGCGGTTCCTGCCTGGACATGGCGGCGGACCTGCTCGCCAAGGCCCGCGCCACCCACGATCTGCCGCTGCCGGTACTGGGCCTGGCGCAGGTCGCCTGACCGCGTCTGCCGGGCCGATGCCCGGCCCCCGTGCGCATGCGCAACTGGGGTTGATTCGCGTTCCTTCATGGTTTGCGGCGAAGCGCTACAGTGCGCGCGTTTCCACGCAGCAGGAGCAAGCTCATGAAGGGCGACGCCAAGGTCATCGAATTCCTCAACAAGGTCCTCTACAACGAGCTGACCGCGATCAACCAGTACTTCCTGCACGCCAAGATGCTGAAGAACTGGGGGCTGAAGGAACTGGCCGACCACGAGTACAAGGAATCGATCGAAGAGATGAAGCATGCGGACATCCTGTCCGACCGCATCCTCTTCCTCGAAGGCCTGCCGAACTTCCAGGCGCTGGGCAAGCTGCGCATCGGCGAGAATCCGCGCGAAATCCTGCAGTGCGACCTGGCGCTGGAACGCGACGGCGTGGTGACGCTGCGCGAAGCGGTGGCGTATGCCGATTCGATCGCCGACTACGTGAGCCGGCAGCTGTTCGTGAAGATTCTCGAATCCGAGGAAGAGCACATCGACTGGCTGGAAACCCAGCTGGATCTGATCGAGCGCATCGGTGAGCCGAACTACCTGCTGACCAAGATCGAGGATTGATCTGCCGGCGGCACGCGCCTCAGTGACCCTGGGGAGCGTGCAGGCGGGCCAGATAGCCGCCCAGCGCGATGCGTGCGCGGGCGAACTCGGCGATCAGCAGCGCCACGGCCACGGCCGGGCGCTCCAGCGTGCCGGCGCGTGCGTCGTGTTCGATCCGGCGCGCGGCCGCCGACAGGGCCAGTGCACCCACATTCGCACTGGCCGACTTGAGGCTGTGCGCGAGCGCGCGCAGTTCCGGCAGGTCGGCTGCCACCGAGGCTTCCTGCAGCTGGCGGATCAGCGGCGGGGTGTCGTCGAGGAACACGCCGATGATCTGCGCGGTGCCCGTGCCGATCACCTCCAGCAACTCATCCAGCACCTGGGTATCGAGCACCGGTAGTGCGGCCGGTTCCTCGCCCGGATCGGCGGCGATGGCCGACAGCAGCACCGCATCGTCTTCCCACACCTGGGGCGTGTCGGTAGCCGGGGAGGTGGCCACGACGGTCGCCACGACGGTGTCCTCGATCGGCGCGTGCGGTACCTGCCAGCGCAGCAGGCAGGTGCGCAGTGAATCGCGCTGGATGGGCTTGGACAGATAGTCGTCCATGCCGGCCTGCAGGCAGCGCTCGCGGTCGCCGGCCATCGCGTTGGCGGTCATCGCCACGATCGGCAGGCGCGTGGCATGGGTGTCGGTTTCGTGTTCGCGCCAGCGCCGGGTCGCGGTGTAACCGTCCAGCGCCGGCATCTGGCAATCCATCAGCACGATGTCCACCGCATGCATGTGCAGGTGCTGCAACGCCTGTTCGCCATCCTGGGCGGTGCTGACCTCGCAGCCGAGCACCTGCAACAGCCGCTGCGCGACCAGCAGGTTGACCGTGTTGTCCTCCACCAGCAGCACGCGCAGGCCGAGCGGCGACTCGCTGGGCGTGGCCGGGACCGGCGCGGCATCGGCCAGCAGCGGTGCCGGGCGTGCCGACGCCGCCTGCGGGCGCAGCAGTGCGTGCAGGGCGGTGTCGGCAGCATCGCGAGGCAGGGCGTGCGCCTGGGTCAGCAACGCGGCAGCGGGTGGTTCCTGGCCGTGCAGCCAGAGCAGCTGCACCGGCGGGCTGCGCACGCCGTGCACCGCTTCGCGATGCAGCGCTGCCCCGCTGTGGCGCACCGCCTCGATATCGGCGATGACCCAGGCCAGGGCCGGGTCGATGCCCGGTCGCTGCGGCGCGCGCAGTGCATCCACCGCATCGGCGGCGGACTCCACCGCATGCAGGCGGATGTCGTGGTGCTCCAGCACGCGCTCCAACCGCTGGCGCTGCAGCGGGTCGCGGCTCACCAGCAGGGCACGGGTGACCGTGACGCCTGCGGCGGGCAGGTCGCCCAGTACCTTCAGCAGCGGAATCTCGCACCAGAACGTGGCGCCGCGTCCGGGCGTCGAGCTGACCCCGATGCGGCCGTGCATGAGGTCGATGATGCGTTTGCAGATTGCCAGGCCCAGCCCGGTGCCGCCGTACAGGCGGGTGGTGGATGCGTCGGCCTGGCTGAAGGACTGGAACAGGCGCGCCTGCAGGGTTTCGTCGATGCCGATGCCGCTGTCGATGACTTCGAAGCGCACCTGGTGCTGGGCATTGGTTTCACCCTGCCGCAGGACGCGCAGCCGGATCTGGCCGCGCTCGGTGAACTTGATGGCGTTGACCAGCAGGTTGCTCAGCACCTGCCGCAACCGCACCGGATCGCCGCGCACCGAGAGCCGTACCGCCGGGTCCAGTTCCAGCGAGACGCGCAGGCCCTTGGGCTCGGCCGCGCGCTGCATCAGCTGCACCAGCCCGTCCAGCAGTTCGCGCAGGTTGAAGGTGGTGATCTCCAGGTCCAGGCCGTTGGCCTCCAGCCGGGAGTAGTCGAGGATGTCATCGACGATGCGCAGCAGCTGCTGCGAGCTGGCCGTGGCGGTCTGCAGCATCTGCCGCTGGTCGCTGCCGAGCTGGCCACGCGCGATCAGGTCCAGCATCGGCAGAATGCCGTTCAGCGGGGTGCGGATCTCGTGGCTCATGGTGGCCAGGAACTCGCCCTTGGCCAGTGCCGCCGCCTCGGCGGCCTGTTTGGCGGCGAGCAGTTCCTGCTCCAGCAGGTGCTGCTGCTGCATCCGCCGCTGGATCTGGTCGCGCTCCTCGCCCAGTGCGTCGCTCTGGCGCTGCAGCCGGGAAAGACGGTCCTGCGCATCGCGCCAGCGACGGACGCCGACAATGGCCGCGCCCAGCGTCAGCGCGGCGGTGGCGGCGGCGATGGCTGCCCACGGGCCGTTGGCACCGGCCACCGTCATCGCACTGGCGGTGGCCGAGAGTGCCGCGGACATCGCGGCGATCCACAGGGACACCGGTACCTGCACTGGCGTTGCCCGTCCGTGGGTCGCCATGATCACAACACCGCGTTGTGGAAGTCGAAGTTCAGGTCGCTGCCCGCCGACTGCACCATGTTGCCCTGGATGAAGTCCACGCCGCCCATCCACATCGCGGCGGCGGCCTGCGGGTCTTCGATCTGCTGGCCGATGATCTGCAGGCCGGCACGGTGCGCCATCTCGATCGCCGCGCGCAGTTCATCGCGGGTCTTCTGGTTGGCATGGCTGCTGGAGAAGCGCGCGGCCATGCGCACGAACGCGATCGGCAGCTGGGTGAGCAGGGCGTTGGCGTCGCTGCCGGGCTCGAACTGGCTCAGGCAGAAGCGCACGCCGGCCGCGCTGAGGCGCGTGCAGAACTGCTGCAGGGTGACGGTGTGGATCAGGGCATCGGGCAGGCGCACGTCGATGACCACCGCATGGCCGGGAAGCTGGCGCTGCGCCAGCGATTCCAGCAGCCAGTCGGCGAAGGCGTCGCGCGCCAGCGTGCGCAGCGACTGCGACACGAACAGGTGCAGCGGCTGGGTGGCGTGGCGGTACAGGTCGAGCAGGCCCAGTGCGTGGTCGAGGACCTGCTGGTCGAGGTCGGCGATGCGCCCGGCCGCTTCGGCCGCCGGGATCACCTGGCCGGCCGCCAGCACGGTGCCATCGGCCTGGCGCAGGCGCAGCAGCACCTGGTACTGGGCGGTGTTGCCCCCGGCCACGGCCACGATCGGCTGGTAGGCCAGTTCCAGCTGGCCGTCGAGCAGGGCCAGGTGCTCCTGTGCGGCAACGTCCTCACGACGCACGTAGGCGGCGATGCCGGCGCTGAGCAGGCGGGCCTGCAGCGTGGTCCGCTCGACCGCTTCCAGTGCGCTGCCGGCATCGGCGAAACCGGGTGAGAGCTGGGCGTGGCCGACCACGCCGCGCAGGTGCACCGACTCATCGTCGCGGATCACGAACGCACGGGCCGACAGCTGCTCGCGCAGCGTGTGCGCCAGGCCATCCAGATCGTCTTCATCGATGCCGCGCGCGAGCACCAGGAAGCTGTTGTCGTTCAGGCGCGCCAGCAGGTGCGGTTGGGCGGCATCGGCCAGGCGCAGGCCGGCCTGCACCATCAGCCGCTCGAAGGCGGCATAGCCGTAGCGTTCGCGCAGACCCAGCGCGCTGGCGATCTCAATGAAGTACAGGCCGCCACGATCGCGGTGCGACAGCGACGCCGCCAGCTGCTGCATCACGTGGTGGCGCGTGGGCAGGCCGGTCTCGGGGTTGTTCATTGCCGGCGCGCCGTGCGCACCGGGCAGCGTGGCCGCCTGCGCGCGGGCGCGGCGGATGCGGTTGGACACCGCGGCGATCAGGTGGCGCGGCCGGATCGGCTTGCTGAGGAAATCGTCGGCACCGCTGTCGAGCACTTCGAACTGGCGCTCCGGGTCGGGATCGCCGCTCAGGAACACGATCGGCAGCAGCTGCTGACCAGGCTGCTGGCGGATCAGCGCGGTCAGGCGCATGCCGTCCAGGCCGGGCAGGTGCAGGTCCATCAGGATCAGGTCGGGGCGATGTTCGGCGATGGCCTGCTGCACGCCCTCGGCATCGGCGTGGACCAGCGCTTCCATGCCCGCGCCATGCAGCACGCTCTGCGCGAACAGCGCCTGCGAACGGTCGTCCTCGACGATCAGCACGCGGTAGGGGGCCTCGGCCGCCAGCGGCAGTGCATCGTGTTCGATCGGGTGCAGCGGTGGCGGCGTTGCTGCGCCAGGCCCGGCGGCAGGCATCAACGGCACCACGTTGCTGGGCAACGGTGGCGGCGCCGATGCGGGCGCATCGACCCAGCGCTGCCAGTGATCGGCGGGCGGGGTTTCGGCGCGCGTGGCGCGGGTGGATGCAGCGTTGTCGTTGACGGCCATCGGTACTCCCAGTGTGCGTCGCAATTATGCGACGAACCATCGCGTTGGTTACGCGTCGCGCCGGCCGTCAGCCACCTGGTCCGGGAGGCAACACGCCAGGATGTGCGCTGCTGCCCGTTTTGTCGGCCGGCTGGCCGAGCAGCCAACGCATGCCACGCCACAGGGCGCGCCACACCCACCACACGATCAGCGCGCCGATCAGGCTGCAGGCGACCACCACGATCAGCGCCAGCCACGGATGCGCCAGTGCCAGTGCCAGGCCGCCGACCACCACGGTGTCTTCGGCCGCCGAGGCGACCCAGTTGCTGGCCGGCTCGGGCGAGGTGTTCAGCAGGGCGCGGGTGCCGGCCTTCAGGCCGTGGCTGGCCAGCGCGACCCCGGCGCCGGCAGCCAGCGCGGTGCCGCTCAACTCGCCGTTGGGCGAGAGCGTGGCAGCGGCCAGGAAGGCGCCCGCGGGCACCCTGGCCAGGGTCTGGACCAGGTCCCAGGCCGAATCCACCCCGGGGATCTTGTCGGCGAAGAATTCGGCGATGGCCAGGGCGGCCGAGGTGCCCAGCACCCAGTACGACTCGGTGGCCTGCAGTGCCGGCGGCAGTTCGACCCAGCCGAGCAGCCCGGCCAGGCCCACCCCGAACACGGTCAGGTACACCCGGATGCCGGCCAGCCAGGCCAGCAGAATGCCGATCACAAACAGATGGGCGTCAGTCACGGCACGTGCTCCCGCTGCAAAATGTGCACAGGGCCACACTATCGGGGATGACGACCATGAACGCCACCGCCGCCCGTCCCCCCGGGTAGGGGAATTGGCGGCATCCTGACTTACACTAGCCCGTCGATCGTTCCAACAGGGGCCGTCGCGGTGTCGCCGGACAGGCGGCGCAGCGGAAACAGCCATGAACAACCGCACACCTTCCCGTATCCAGATCCGCCTGCCGGGCCGTCCGCCCGTGCAGGACCGCAAGCGCCTGCTGGTGCTCGGCGGCATCTGGCTGCTGAGCCTGATCCTGGCCGTGTTGGCCGGTCGCTGGCTGGGCGCGCCGCATGGCGACCCCGGCCGCCAGCTCGACGCCGCCGAGGCGCGCGTCGAGACCCTGCAGAAGGAGGTGGTGGAGCTGCAGCAGCGGCAGGCCACCCTGCAGGCGTCCGATCGCATCAGCCGCGCCGCCAATACCGAGGTGCAGGCCTCGCTGGGCGAGCGCGACGAAGAGATTGCCGGGCTGCGTGCCGATGTGGCGTTCTATGAGCGCCTGGTCGGGGCCACCAGCCAGCGCAAGGGCCTGAACACCCACTCCATCGAGTTCTCCCCGGAGGCCGGCGGCACCTGGCAGTACGCCGTGGTGCTGACCCAGAACCTCAACCGGGGCGCCATCAGCCAGGGCCAGATGCGGTTCTCGGTGGAAGGCGTGAAGGGCGGAAAGCTGACCACGGTCAGTTGGGACGAGCTGCACCAGCGCACCAAGGTGCCGGGCCAGGAGTATTCCTTCCGGTACTTCCAGCAGCTCACCGGCAGTGTGATCCTGCCGAAGGACTTCACCCCGCAACGTGTGCGGGTCACGCTGGGCAGCGCGGGGGGCGCCACCCAGGTATTCGATTGGAAGCAGGCGGGGACGCCGGCGAAAGGGGAGTAAGCATTCATGTTCGGAAGCAACAAATCCAACCGCGACGGTCACCTGGTGGTGGACGCCCTGATCGGCGCACAGGTGGTGATCCGCGGTGACGTCGAGTTCAGCGGCGGCCTGTATGTGGAAGGCACCATCCTGGGCAAGGTGATCGCCCAGGAAGGCGCGGCCAACGCCACCCTGACCGTGGCCGAGCACGGCGCCATCGAGGGCGAGATCCGCGCCCAGGTGGTGGTCATCAGCGGCCGCCTGGACGGCGATGTGCATGCCACCGAGCGGGTCGAACTGACCCCGACCGCCCGGGTCAGCGGCAACATCCACTACCAGGTGGTGGAGATGAACGCCGGCGCGCAGCTGACCGGCCGCCTGATCCATGCCAGCGCGGCGCCGCAGATGGCCCTGCCGCCCCCGGCCGAGGAGGCCCCGGCCGGCAACGGCAAGGACAGCAGCGCCCGCAAGAAGCTGGCCGAGGCGATGGCCTGAGGCGGCGAACTTGAAACCGTGCTCATGCACCCCCATGCTGGTGGCATGAGCACGCTTGTTTCCCTGCCCGGCGCCCCCGCCGCCGCGCCGAACTACCAGTCGCTGGACCGTCCGATGAACTTCACCGAAGCCGCCGCGGCCAAGGTCAAGGAACTCATCCAGGACGAGGACAGCGCATCGTTGGCCCTGCGGGTGTACATCCAGGGCGGCGGCTGTTCCGGGTTCCAGTACGGGTTCGAGTTCGATGAGAACCGTGCCGACGACGACCTGGCCGTGCAGACCAACGGCGTCACGCTGCTGGTGGACCCGCTGAGCCTGCAGTACCTGATGGGCGCCGAGGTGGACTACACCGAAAGCCTCACCGGTGCGCAGTTCGTGATCCGCAATCCGAACGCGAAAACCACCTGCGGGTGCGGCAGCAGCTTCAGCATGTAATCCGCGCCCGGGTGCCGATGCCGCTTGCCAGTGTCGGCGAATGTGGGCAGGCTCTTCGGATGTCCAGACTTCCTTCGCAGCTTTCCGGTTTCGCCTTTGTCAGCGAACCGTTGGAGCGCGCCGATCCGCTGCGCGATGACGCCGATGCGTTGTCGCGGCTGTGGCCGGACGCGCGCATTCTCGTTCTCGACCAGGACGGCACCGCGCTGGCCGGCGAGGACGGCCAGCCGCTGGCGCTGACCGGTGCGCAGGTCGGTGGTGGCCCCGGCACGGCGATCTTCCTCGGGCTGCGCGGGCAACAGGCCTGGTTCTCGATGGAAGCGGCGGCGGTGGATGTCACCGCGCCGCAGCGCGTGGACCTGCGCCAGTCGGCCCTGACCTGGTCGGCCGCCGATGCCAGCGCGTTCTGCTATGCCCGCGGCATGTCCTATTGGCAGTCGCGCACGCGCTTCTGCGGCGTGTGCGGCGGCGGCATCACCTTCTCGCGCAGCGGCTTCATCGGCCGCTGCGGCCAATGCAACACCGAGCACTATCCGCGGGTGGACCCGGCGGTGATCGTGGCGGTGGAAAACCAGGGCCGCCTGCTGTTGGGCCGGCAGGCCAACTGGGCGCCGCGCCGCTATTCGGTGCTGGCCGGGTTCGTCGAACCGGGCGAGTCGCTGGAGCAGACGGTGGTGCGCGAAGTCTTCGAGGAGAGCCGTGTACGGGTGCGCGACTGCCGTTACCTCGGCACCCAGCCGTGGCCGTTCCCCGGTGCATTGATGCTGGGCTTCAGCGCGACCGCCGAGGACGACGTGCCGACCGTGGATGGCGAGCTGGAGGACGCGCGCTGGTTCACGGCCGAGGAGGTGGGGGCGGCCCTGGCGCGCGACGTGCATGACGATGGCGAGGGCATCCGCCTGTCGCCACCGATTTCCATTTCGCGCAGCCTGATCGAGCACTGGTACCAGCAGCAGGTGGCCTGACCCCGCGTGGCGTTGCCGCTGGCTGAACACGTGCCGGCGTACATTACCAACGGCCCGGGGAATTCCCCGGGCGCAGGGCATAGTAGCGGCGCGTTCCAGAACCCCAGCCGGAGGCTTACATGTTCACCACCCTGGTAGCCGTGCTGGTTGCGTTGGCGCTGGGTCACGTTGCGCCCGCGGCGGCCGTCGCACTGCGCCGGTTCGGCCTGTTCCGGCGCTGGCTGCAATGGCTGGATGCGCATGCCACGGAGGGCGGCGTCTGGCGTGGCCGCTACGGCGCCATCGTCGCGCTGCTGCCCTTCGTGCTGGCGTTGGTGCTGCTGCAGTGGCTGCTGCACGACCGCCTGTTCGGCCTGCCCTCGCTGCTGCTGGGCGTCCTGGTCCTGGTGATGTGCTGGGGCCCGCGCGACCTGGACCGGGACGTGGAAGCGGTGATCGACGCCGATGATGCGCACACCCGCCATGCGGCGATCGCGCAGTTGCAGGCGGCCGGAGGCAGCCTGCAGGAGGATGTGCCTTCGCTGGTTGAAGCGACCGTGGTGAATGCGCTGCGGCGCTGGTTCGCGGTGCTGTTCTGGTTCCTGCTGCTGGGGCCGGTCGGGCCGCTGCTGTATCGCCTGCTGGCGCTGATCGCCGTGGGGCCGATGCGGTCGCTGGCCAGTGCCGAGAGCGTGGCCGGTGCACGCGTGGCGTTGTCGTGGCTGGAATGGCCGGTGGCGCAGCTGATGTCGCTGTCGATGGCGCTGGTCGGCAACTTCGATACCGCCTTCAAGGCCTGGCGCAGCGCGCACGGCCATCAATGGACGCTGTCCACCGTGTTCCTCGGTGCGGTGGCCCGCGCCAGTGTCAGTGCCGAGCTGCGCGAGGACGCGCACGACTACAGTGATGCGGGCATGGTGCCGGTGTGGCGCCGCCTGCCGGAACTGCGCGATGCGATGAGCCTGGTGTGGCGCATGCTGCTGCTGTGGATGGCGGTGCTGGCGCTGTTGGTGATTGCCGGCTGGGTGACCTGATGCGTACGGACCAACGGTCCGTACCTACCCGATCGGCGCTAGCGCGGTGAACGGTGCCCACGGCAGGTTGCGCAGCACGGCATAGCCGACCAGCAGTATCAGCCAGAACATCGGGCTGGCGAGGACACGCATCAGCGGGTCCAGCGCACGCATGCGCATACCCGCACCGTTGAGCAGCATCAGCAGCAGGAACGGCAGCGAAATCACCAGCAGGGGATTCATCGCCATCGCGCCCTGCCAATCCAGGTGCACCAGCGAATACAGGCAGCGCGTGCTGCCGCAGCCCGGGCAGTACAGGCCGGTCAACGCGTACAGCGGGCAACCGGGCAGCGGGCTGTTGCTCGCATACGGGCTGACGTGGCGCAGCACGATAGCGGCACCGGTGGCCAGGCCGGCGGCGATCGCCAGCGGCGCCCAGCGGGTCAGGCGGGCCCGGGAAAGGGAGGGAGACATCGAAGGCAGGGTCCTGCGAAGACGAACGGCCCGGTCCGGGCACCCTGCGGTGCACGGAACCGGGCCGCTGCGACCACGATCAGTAGCTGGAGCCGCTCAGCGCGCCCAGGCCGCCCATCGCCATGATGAAGCCGAAGTACAGCACCATGCCGACGACGGCGATGATGGCCGACCACATGGCCCACTTCTTGGCCTTGTCCGACGATTCACGGGCACCGGCGATGTCGCCGGCGGCCAGCTTGCCGTTGACCTGGGCGGCATACACGATCGACACGATGCCGGCCGGCAGGCAGCAGAACAGGGTGGTCAGGATGGCCCAGACGAGGTTGTTGGGTACTTGGGGTGAAGTGGCGTTCATGGGTGAAACTCCATTTTTCTTGGGTGGGTTGAACGAGGGTGGATTACAGGTCGGAAAGAGCGCCCAGCGCGGCCATGCCGCCGAACAGCCCGAACCACAACAACAGCAGTACCGGCGCGGCAAGTGCGGACGCCAATGCCCACCACCCCGCCTTGCGGGATGCGTCGTAGGCGCCTTCCAGATCGCCGACCGCACGACGGCCGTCCACCTGTGAGGCGTACACGATCGACACCACACCCAACGGCAGGCAGCAGAACAGCGTCGTCAGGATCGCCCAGACCAGATAGTTGGGGACCACGACGGCCGGTGGGGTGAGTGGTGGCGGGTGATTCACGTGCTACTCCATTCCTTTGGTAGTCCGGCAACATCACCAAATGCCGTCCGGACACCCCCTATAGGGGGGTAATCTACCCGATGTTGCGCCGCGATGTATGCGTTTACAGCGACGCCGCTGCGCGCTTCGTCGACGGCGGCCGCCCGGCTGGCGTCACGCTCGCGGATTTTGCGGGGATTTGCCTCATGATCCAGGCGCGTTGTGCACGCACCTGCTGCCGGCAGGGATCAGCCCTGGTCGGCGCGCAGGGCACGCACCTGTGCCTCCAGCTGGTCGGCGCTGGCGCTGGCGCCGTCCACCGGTGGCCCGGCAACGACCTCGACATGGGCGCGGAACCGGCGCGGTACCCGCATCCGGCCCAGCCGCGTGTCGCGACGGCTCCACATGCTGGACCACATGCCGCGCAGTGCCATCGGCACCACCGGTACCGGACGCCGTTCCAGGATCTTCTCGACACCGGATTTGAACGCGGCCATTTCGCCGTCCCGGGTCAGCGCCCCTTCGGGGAAGATGCAGACCAGCTCGCCTGCGGCCAGCGCGTTGTCCACCTCGTCGAAGGCTGCCTGCATCAGCGCGGGATCCTCGCGCGCGCCGGCAATCGGAATCGCCTTGGCGGTCCGGAAGATCCAGCGCATGACCGGGATGTTGAAGATCTTGTAGTACATGACGAAACGCACCGGACGCGGGATCGTCGCCGACAGGATCAGCGCGTCCATGTAGCTGACGTGGTTGCACACGATCAGTGCCGCGCCGTCGTCGGGGACATTGGCCTCGATGCCGTGCGGGCGCAACCGGTACAGGGTGCGCACCATGATCCAGCTGAGGAACCGCATCAGGAATTCGGGGACGATGGTGAAGATGTAGATCGCCACCACGGCATTGGCAATGGCCAGGGCCAGGAACAGTTGCGGAATGGTCCAGTGCAGGAACTTCTGTGTGGCGAGTGCGATCATCGCCGCCGCCACGATGAACCCGGAGTTCTGGATGTTCAGCGCCGCGAACACGCGCGACATCTCCGACTTCGGCGTGCGGCTCTGGATCAGGGCGAACAGCGGCACCACGAAGAAGCCGGTGAACAGGCCGATGCCGACCAGGTCGATGATGATGCGCACGCTGCCCGGTTGCGCGGCGAACGCGGCCACGGACAGCCCCGCCGCCGTGGCGGTGCCGGCACGGGCGAAGTACAGGTCGAGCATGAAAGCGGTCATGCCGAACGCACCCAGCGGCACCAGGCCGATCTCCACCGTGCGCCCGGACAGCTTTTCGCACAGCAGCGAGCCTGCGCCGGTGCCCACCGAGAACAGCGCCAGCGCGAAGATGTACAGGGTCGGCTCGCCGCCCAGGTTGACCACCGCGTAGGTGGGCAGCTGCGAGGTGAGCATGGTGCCCACGAACCAGAACCACGACACGCCGAGAATGGCGTTGCGCACGGCCTTCTGCTTCCTGGCCAGGCGCAGCACGGCCAGCGATTCGGGCAGCGGGTTCCAGTTGATCTTGAGGTCCGGGGCGCCGGCATCGACCTTGGGGATCATCCGCGCGGTGACGTTTCCTGCCACCGCCAGCGCGATCACCGCGGTGGCCGCCACCACCGGCCCGTAGCTGCCGGCCAGGGTGAAGATGATGCCGCCGCTGATCATGCCGGTCAGGATCGACATCGAGGTGCCCATCTCGACCAGCCCGTTGCCACCGGTGAGCTCTTCCGGTTTGAGTACCGAAGGCAGTACCGAGTACTTCACCGGCCCGAACAGGGTGGACTGCAGGCCGGTGCAGAACAGCGCCACCAGCAGTACCGGCATGCTCTGGGTCAGGAAGCCGACCGCGGCCAGCGACATGATCGCGATCTCCATCGTGGTGGTGATCACGATCAGGCGCGACTTCTCCAGCTTCTCCGCGACCTGCCCGGCCAGCGCCGAGAACAGAAAGTAGGGCAGGATGAAGATGGCCGGCGCCAACGTGGTGTACAGCGACTGTTCGGCCTGGCTGACGCCCAGGTAGAACAGCAGGCCGATGATGGCCTGGCGGTAGACGTTGTCGTTGAACGCGCCCAGCGACTGGACGATGAAGAACGGCAGGAAACGACGCTGACGGAGCAGGGCGAACTGGCTGTGGCCGGACATGGAAACTCCTTGCGAACCGGCGCAGCCTAGCATGCAGCCCGACAGTGCCTCGGCGCAGCCAGCCGGGCAGAGCCCGGTTCCATCAGCCGGGCAGAGCCCGGCTCTACGGTGGGCGCGGTCTAGAGGATGTCGTCGACGACGCCGCCATCGACCCGCAGCGCTGCGCCGGTGGTGGCCGAGGCCTGCGGGGAGGCGAGGTAGACCACCATGTTGGCGACTTCTTCGACCGTGGCCGCGCGCTGGATCACCGAGCTGGGGCGGTTGGCCATGACGAACGCGCGGCCGATCTGTTCCAGGCTCTGGCCGGTGCGTGCACGCTCGTCTTCCATCATGGCCGCGAAACCATCGGACAGGGTCGGGCCGGGCAGCACTGCATTGACGGTGACGCCGCTGCCGGCAACACGCTTGGCCAGGCCCCGGGACAGGCCAAGCAGCGCGGTCTTGGTCACGCCGTAATGGATCATGTCGGCCGGGATGTTGCGTGCCGATTCCGAGGACAGGAACAGCACGCGGCCCCAGCCGCGCTCGACCATGCCCGGCAGCAGCGCCCGCGACAGGCGCACCCCGGACATCACATTGGTCTGCCAGTACTGCGCCCAGGTGGCGTCGTCGGTGTCGAAGAAATCCTGCGGGCCGAAGATGCCGGCGTTGTTGACCAGGATGTCGACCGCCGGCAGTGCGGCGAGCAATGCGTCCACGCCGGCGGCATCGGACAGGTCGGCGGCGGCCCCGGTGAGCGTCGCGCCGGGCACTGCCTGGCGCAGCGCGGCCAGGGCGTTGTCCACCGAGGCCTGGCTGCGGCCGTTGACGATGACGTGCGCGCCGGCGGCGGCCAGGCCGTGGGCGATGCCGTGGCCGATGCCGGCCGTGGAGGCGGTGACCAGTGCGGTCCTGCCGGTGAGATCGAGGTGCATGGAATGTCCTTGAGCGGAGGGAGCACCCACAGTCTGCGCGGCCACCGGTGGCGGCGACGTGCAGCGGGCGTCCCGATCAGATCGGGTCGCCGGGAGCGCCACACCAGTGCAGGCCACGCAACAGTGCGGTGCGCCGCGCTCAGCGCAGGGTGCGCGCGGCCTCGTTGGCGGCGCCACGCAGCTTGGGCAGCAGGCGCAGCATCAATCCCATCTGGGTGCGGATGAGCTGCAGCTTGGGCGGCATCTCCTCGCCGATCTGTTCCAGCTGTTCGGCCAGGGCGCGGTCGCCGTCGTTGTCGTCTTCGGCCACGGGTTGGCGTTGTTCGAGCGCGGCGGCGATCTGCTGCATGGCCTGTTCCACGCGCTCACCGCCGGACAGGGCCAGCGGGTCCTGCCCGTAGCTGTCCAGCTGCGCGCGGTGCGCCCCCAGCGCCGAGAGATGGCCGAGCAGGGTGTTGGACAGCGCCAGGAAGCGGAAGCCCGCGTCGAGGTTGCGGCGGACGTGGCCGGGCTCGCGCAGCATGTTCGACAGTGCGGTGGACAGGGCCGCATCGGCGTTGTGCATGTCGCGCCGCGCGATCCGGTAGGCCAGGTCGTCCTGCATGCCGCTGCCGTACTGGCCGAGCACGGCATGCAGGTAGCGCGCGCAGTTGGCCAGCACGCGCGCCATCACTTCGTTGAGGCGCCGGCCCTGCCAGTCGGGCAGGATCAGGAAGGCGGCCGCCGCGGCAATGCCGCAGCCGATCAGGGTGTCGACCAGGCGTGGCCAGATCAGCAGGAAGCCGTCGCCGATCAGGTTGAAGCAGGTCAGGGCCATCACGGTGATCGCCGCCGAGGCGACGAGGTAGCGGTCGCTGCGGGTGAAGAAGAACAGCAGCGCCGACAGCAGGGCGATCAGCAGTTCGATGCGCAGGTCCTGGAACAGCTGCATCAGCGCCCAGGTCAGCACCAGCCCGATCAGCGTGCCGGCGATACGCTGTGCCAGCCGCTGGCGGGTGGCGCCGAAATGCGGGCGGCACACGAACACGATGGTGAGCAGCACCCACGAGCCGTTCTGCGCGTTGAACAGGCGGATGGCGGCAAAGCCCACCACCAGCGCCAGCGCCATGCGCAGGCCGTGGCGGAACAGCACCGAGCCCGGCGTGAGCTGCTGGCGGATGCGCACGAACATTTCGCGCAGGGTATGCGGGTTGGTGTCGCGCAGGCGGGTGTCGACGTTGTCCAGGGTGGATTCGGACTGCGCTGCTTCGGACAGCCGGCGCTCGATGCTCTGCAGGTTGTGCCCCAGCAGGTCCAGTGAGGACAGCAGGCGCTGCCATTGCGGATTCTGCTGGGCGCGCAGCCAGGCGAGGGAGTCGGTGAGGTCGGCGGTGGCCTGCCGGGTGCGCTCGCCATACTCGAACGGGCGGCGCAGGCGGATGGCCTGGCCAAGCTGGGCGCACGCCTCGCCCTGCAGGGCCAGCAGGCGCTGGCAGCGGTACAGGACGTCGCTGTGGAAGAAGGCGTCGGTGAGCGCGCCGTAGGGGTAATGGGAGGAACTGGCGCGTTCGTGGAAATCCTGCGCCATGTAATAGAGGCGCAGGTACAGGCCGGACTGCACACCGGGCCGGCCGGAGCGGCCGAACCGCGCGAGGATGGCGACCTTGGCGATGTTCAGGGCTTCGACCACGCGCCGGTTCTGTTCGGCCAGGGCAAGCTGGCGCTGCTGCAGGTCGGCATCGCGCACGGGCTCGAACAGGTCGGCCTTGAGCTGCAGGTAGCGGCCGAGTTCGACGAACAGGCGGGCCAGGCGTTCGCGCACCGGGCGGTTGGCGAACAGGGCGGTCCACAGGATGGACAGCAGGCCATACCAGAGCGCGCCGGCGAGCAGGTGGCTGACGGCGGCGATGGCCTGGGCACGGTCGCTGGCGCCATGCTGTTCCAGGCCGATCATGGTGTAGATGGCCAGGGTGACGGTGGCCTGTGCGATGGAGGCGTAGCGCTCACCGAGCGCGCCGAGCAGGGTCAGCCCGAAGGTGGAGACGGCCAGGGCGGTGATGAACAGCCACGGCCAGGGGAACAGTTCCACGACGGCGGCGGCGGCGATGACGAAGCAGAGCAGCGAGAGCGCGACGGATTTGGTGCGCCCCCACCAGTTATCGTCGGTTTCGGCGATGGCGCTGGCGATGATGCCGAGGAACACGCCGGGCAGGGCAGGCAGCTGGTCGAGGTACCAGCACAGCCCCATCGCCGCCGACAGCGCGATGAATACCCGCAGGCCATAGCTGGCTTTCTCATGGGCCCACAGGCGGCTGAGGCGGGATTCTCGGGCGGACATGCGGACTCGCGGCGCGGGGGCGCCTCATTATTGCGTCATTGCAGTGAAGCCGACATAGCGGGTTGGTCGGTACCGTTCGTTGGTCGGTACGGCAACGGCAACGGCAACGGCCTTGGTCTGCGAACGGTCCTGGTTTGGGCCGGCGGGTGTGGCTTTGCGGGACACGCCGTGAATCCGTCCCTGGAGGCTCGTATAAAACATCCATGTTTTATACGGTCCCGCAAACCCACCCCCACCGGCCCTTCGACAGTGGGTCGGTGGCCGAGGGAAGGCGGTAGGTACCGACCGTTGGTCGGTACGCTGTTTGCCGATCGTGTCCGGGCCGGGTCGGCGGCGGTGGGTGTGCGGGACACGCCGTGAACCCATCCTTGGGGGCTCGTAGAAAACATCCATGTTTTCTACGGTCCCGCAGACCCACCCCCACCGACCCTCCGATAGTGTGCCGGTGGCCGCGGAAAGGCATAGAGCCAGGTCCTGCCTGGCTGCTTTTTCCAACCGTGCAACTGAAACCGTCTGGAGGTGGGCGGGTACCCCCCATCCGGGACTGTCTAAAACATGGATGTTTTTGACAAGCCCCCAAGGATGGGTTTACGGCGGGTCCCGGATGGGGGTGCCCGCCCGCCTCAGCACGCGATAACGGAAACGCTGCTTTGCTTAGAGATCAAACCGCACGCTGACCGCGAACGTGCGCGGCAGGCCGACACCGGCGTTGGACCAGTAGGCCCGGTTGGTCAGGTTTTCCACGCCCGCGCGCCAGGTGACCGGGTGGCCGTTGGCCTGCATGCGGTAACCGACACCGACGTTGAACAGGGTGTAGTCGGGCAGCATGAGGGTGTTTTCGGCGTTGTAGTAGACGTCGCCGTAGTAGCGGGCCAGGGCGTACAGGCTGAGGCCGTCGATCTGCGGCACGCTGTAGTCGACGTGGACCACGCCGTTCCAGCGTGCTGCGCCACTGGTGCGGTTGCCCTGGTTGGCAGCGTTGCCGGGCGAGAGTTTGTCGTAGGTGGGGTCGAGCCAGGTGACGCCGCCGCCGACAGTGAGGGCGTCGGTCAGTCGCAGGTCGCCGCTCACTTCCACCCCTTCGTACAGGGTGATGCCGTCCTGCACCAGCAGTTTGCCGGCGTTGGTGAGGCGGTCGATGTTGGCGCCGCGCTCGAGGCGGAAGGCTGCGGCGTTCGCGTTCCAGCGCGGGGTCTCGATCTTGGCGCCGATCTCGAACTGCTTGCTGATGGTGGGGTCGAGCACGTCGCCGGCGTTGATGTAGTCGGAACCGACCCGGCTGCCCGCTTCCAGCGATTCCACGTAGCTGGTGTACAGGGTGACGGCGTCGGCCGGCTTGTACATCACGGCGTAGGTCGGGGTGACCGGGTAGGTGTGGTAGGCGCCCTTGTTCTCGAAATCGTTGTAGCGCGCGCCGGCCAGCACCGACCAGCCGCGGCCGAGGTCCACCGTGTCACTGACGAACACGGCCTGCTGCACGGTCTCGCTGCCGCGGGTCATGACGCGCGAACCGACCGGGTCATGGCGCAGGGTGGGGCGCTGGTAGAGGTTGCCGCGGCCGATGGTGTTCCACTCGTACGGGCGGTCCCAGCCCAGGCCGGTCTGGTGCGATACACCGGCCACCAGCTGGTGCGACAGCGGGCCGGTGCGGAAGCGGCCCTGCACGATCGCCTGGGCCTGCTTCCATTCACTCCTGCCGCCGAGTTCGTAGGTGTTGACGTTGTAGTCGCCGTTGACGTTGTCGATGTAGGCGAACACCTTGTTGACGTCATTCCAGGAGGTGGTCACGCCGTAGCTCAGGCTGGCCTTCCAGTCGCTGTTGATCTGCCAGTCCAGGCCGGTCGAAAGCAGGCTGGAGCGGGTGTTGTAGTAAGTGCCGTCGATGCTGTTGTCGATATCGCCGGCGAGCGTGCGCGGCAGCGTGGTCAGGCCGATGAAGTAGTACTGCGGCGATTCGTTGCTGAGGTCGCGCTGCTGGAACACGCCATCGAAGGTCCAGGTGAGACGGTCGCTCAGGCGCGCATCCAGCGACAACGCGCCGACCTTGCGGTTCACGTCGCCGCCGTTGAAGGTTTCGCCCTTCTCCTGGTAGGCATTGAAGCGGTAGCCGAACATGTCGTCATTGCCGCTGCGGCCGCCGACATCGATCTGCCCGCTGACGATGCCCTGCTCACGCCACCCCAGCTGCGCGGAGAAGGTCGGGGTATCGGTGGGCTTCTTGGTGATGTAGTTGACGATGCCGCCCGGCTGGCCGAAGCCGTACATGAAGCCGCCCGGACCCTTGAGCAGCTCCACCTGGTCCATCACTTCCAGCGGCCACTCGGTGCCCCACGAGGAGACCTGCAGGCCGTTGACGCGGTAGCTGTCGTAGCTGAGGTCGATGCCGCGGTTGCGGATCGGCGAGCTCCAGCCGCTGGCGTAGGCGCTGACCTGGGTGACCACCGACGGATCGGTCAGGAAGGCCTCACCGAGCGAGACCACCTGGCGCTTCTCCATATCGTCGCGGCCCACCACCGAGATCGCGAAGGGCGTATCGCGCACGGGGCGGTCGCCCAGTGCCCCGGTGGCGGTGTGGGTGCGTTCGGCGGTGACCTTGATCGCGTCCAGGTCGGTGGCTGAGCGGACGCGCGCGGCGCCGTTGGGGGGGGATTGCGCGTGCGCGGCGCAGGCGGCGGACAGGGCCACGGCCAGGGCGGCCAGACGGGGCAGGGAAGCGGACAGCATCATTTTTTCCTTGGCGGACAGCACAGGACCGTCCGCGATCACGGGATGGCGGGGGAGGGGTCGATGGCTGGATCGCGCAGGCTGGCCGCAGACGGGCAGCGGGTGCATCGTCGGGGATGCAGGACCGTGGCTGGATGAGAATTGTTGTTGTTTGGCTACCCGGCGTCAAACCACCGGGGTTCACGCAGCGCTGCCGGCCAGCGGCCGGCAGTACGTCAGGCGGGCCTGGCGCGCTTGAGCAGCTTCTTCTCGCGGCGGCGTTCGCGGCGCGCGACCCAGCGCTCGCGCAGGCACGAGAAGATCACGTACAGCGCCGGGGTGCTGAGCAGGGTCAGGCTCTGCGAGAACAGCAGGCCGCCGATCATCGCGATGCCCAGCGGGCGTCGCAGTTCGGAGCCTTCGCCCAGCCCGATCGCCAGCGGCACGGCGGCCAGGATGGCCACCATCGTGGTCATCATGATCGGCCGGAAGCGCACGATGCTGGCCTCGCGCACCGCATCGCGCGGGCTCATGCCACGCTCGCGCTGGGCCACCACGGCGAAGTCGATCATCATGATCGCGTTCTTCTTGACGATGCCGATCAACAGGACCAGCGCGATCATCGAGATCACCGACAGCTCGGTGTTGGTCACAAACAGCGCCAGCAGTGCGCCCACGCCCGCCGCCGGCAGGGTGGACAGGATCGTCACCGGGTGCACCAGGCTTTCGTACAGCATGCCCAGCACCAGGTACACGGTGATGATCGCCGCGAGCACCAGGATCAGCATCGAGTTGGGGTTGAGCTGAACGTTGAAGCCGCCGCCGTCGCTGATGCGGATGTCGCCGGGCAGGCGCAGCCCGTCCACGGTGGCCTTGACGATCGCCTCGCCCTCGCCGGTGCTGACGCCCGGTGCGAGGTTGTAGCTCAGGTCCATCGTGGTGTACTGGTTTTCGTGGGTGATCTGCGGCGGGGCCAAGCCCGGCACCTGATGCGCCACTGCGGTGAGCGGGATCATCTCGCCGTTGCCGGCGCGCACATGGATCTCGTCCAGGGCCCGCGGGGTGGCGGTCTGCTCGGGCAGCGCGTTGACCACCACGCTGTACTGGTTGATGTCCGAGTAGATGGTCGAGATCTGGCGCTGGCCGAACGCGCCGTACAACGCGCCGTCGATCGCGCCCACCGACACGCCCAGGCGCGCGGCCTTGGCGCGGTCGATCTGGATGTTCTGGCGCAGGCCGGCCGTATCCACATCGGTGCCGACGTCGCGCAGCTTGGGGTTCTTCTTCAGCGCGGCCTGCACCTTGGGCAGCCATTCCTGCAGCTGGGCCAGGTCGTTGCCCTGCAGGGACACGCGGTACTGTGCGCCCTGGCTGTTGCCGCCACCGCCATCGCTGGGCAGATCCTGGATCGCGCGCAGACGCAGCTGCAGGTCCGGATAGCGGTCGGCCTTGGCGCTCAACCGCGCCAGCGCCACGGCCGTGGTTTCCTTGCGGCCTTCCTTGCGCGTCTTCAGTTCGATGTTGAACTGCGCGCTGGAGCCCTGCCGGCCGCTGCCCAGGCGCACGCCCACGGTCTTCACCGCCGGATCGGCCATCAGCATGTCGGTGATGCGGCGCTGGCGGTTGACCATGTCCTCGAAGGAGACCGTGGCGCTGGAGTTGGCGCGCCCCCAGATCAGGCCGGTGTCCTGCGCGGGGAAGGAGCCCTTCTTGACCGCGCCGCCGAGCATCACGGTGGCCACGATCAGCAGGATCGGGGTCAACGACAGCAGCAGCGCGTGCCGCAGCGAGAAGTCCAGGCAGACGGTGTACAGGCGCAGCATGCGGTCGTGCATGCCATCCAGGAAGCGGCCGATCCGCGACGGCGTCTCCGGCTCGGCGTGCGCGCTCAGGAAGCGGCTGCACAGCGCGGGGGTCAGGGTCAGCGAGACGATCATCGAGACCACGATCGCCGCCACCAGGGTGATGGTGAATTCGCGGAAGAACGCCCCGACCATGCCGCTGGCGAACAGCAGCGGGATGAATACCGCGACCAGCGAGGCGGTGATGGAGACAATGGTGAAGCCGATCTCGTGCGCGCCGGTCAGCGCCGCCTGCATGCGTGGCATGCCCTCGTCGAGATGGCGCATGACGTTCTCGATCACCACGATCGCATCGTCGACCACAAAGCCGATCGCGATCACCAGCGCCAGCAGGCTGAGGTTGTTGAGGGTGAAGCCGAACACGTACATCACCAGCGCCGCACCGGCCAGTGACAGCGGCACGGTCACCGCGGCGATCAGGGTCGGCGCCAGCCGGCGCAGGAACAGCGCCATCGTCAGAATCACCATCGCCAGGCTGATCAGCAGGGTGATCTGCACTTCATGCAGCGACGACCGGATGGTCGGCGTGCGGTCGAAGTACGGGGTCATCGTGGTGCCCGGCTGCAGGTAGTCGCGCAGCATCGGGATCTGCGCCTTGACCCGGTCCACCGTCTCCACGATGTTGGCGCCGGCGCGGGTGAACACGTACATCACCACCGCCGGTTTGTGGTCGAACCAGGCGGCCTGGTAGGCGTCCTGCTGGCCGTCGTAGACGTTGGCCACGTCCTTGAGCCGGATCACGCGGCCATCGTCCTGGGTCTTGATGACGAGGTTGGCGAAGTCGGCGGCACGCGCCACCGCGTCGTTGGCGATGATCGCGGTGGTGGTGTTGCCGTCTGTGAGGAAGCCGGTCGGCGAGGTGACGTTGGCCGCGCGTACCGCATTGCGCAGGTCATCGGGGGTCAGGTTGAGTGCGTTGAGCAGGCGCAGGTTGACGTCCACGCGCACCGCCGGGGTGGAGGCGCCGGCGATGTCGACCGAGGACACCCCGCCGATCTGGCGCAGGCGCTGGGCCAGCAGCGTATCGGCCACGTTGTAGAGTTCGTCGGCCGACTGCGTCTGCGAAGTCAGCGCGATGGCGATCACCGGATCGTCGTTCGGGTTGGCCTTCTGGAACATCGGCGAACCCAACCCGGAAGGCAGGTCGGACTGGGCCGAGTTGATCGCGGTCTGCACGTCCAGCGCCGCCGAGTCGATGTCGACCCCGCTCTGGAAGATCATGAAGACCAGTGAGCTGCCTTCCGAACTGGACGAGCGCATCTGGTCCACGCCCGGCAGCTGGCCGAGGTGGCGCTCCAGCGGCGCGGTGACCGTGGAGGCCATCGTGGTGGCGTCCGCGCCGGACTGGCTGGCGTGCACGAAGATCACCGGAATCTGGATGTTCGGCAGCGCCGACACGCCCAGCTTCAGATAGCAGAACAGCCCCACCACGAACAGGCCGATGGCCAGCAGCGCGGTGCCGATCGGGCGGCGGATGAACGGCCCGGAGATGTTCATGCGCGCCCCTTCACGGCGCCGGACGGCAGGCGGTTCATGCGCGGTCCTGGGCGCTGGCATGGCGCAGCGCGCGCTGTTCGCGGCGCTCGCGCAGCCATTCGGAGAAGCGTTCCATGTACAGGTAGATCACCGGCGTGGTGTACAGCGTGACCAGCTGGGACAGCAGCAGGCCACCGACGATGGCGATGCCCAGCGGGCGGCGCAGCTCCGAGCCGATGCCGGTGCCCAGCGCCAGCGGCAGCGCGCCGAGCATGGCCGCGGCGGTGGTCATCATGATCGGGCGGAAGCGCAGCAGGCAGGCGCGGCGGATCGCGTCGTGGGCGTTGGCGCCGGCACGGCGCGCCTCGATGGCGAAGTCCACCATCATGATGCCGTTCTTCTTGACGATGCCGATCAGCAGCACGATGCCGACGATGCCGTCCACCGACAGGCTCAGGCCACACACCATCAGCGCCAGCAGCGCACCGACGCCGGCCGGCGGCAGGGTCGAGATGATGGTGATGGGGTGGATGTAGCTTTCGTACAGCACGCCCAGCACGATGTAGATCAACACCAGCGATGCCAGCAGCAGCCAGATCACGTCGGTCTGGCTGCCGGTGAACTCGGCGGCCTTGCCGATGAACTGCGCATGCACCTGCGAGGGCATGTCCAGGCTGTCCTTGGTGTCTTCGATCGCCTTGACCGCATCGGACAGCGAATAGCCCGGCGCGATGTTGAACGAGACGGTCACCGCCGGCAGCTGCTGCTGGTGGCTGACCACCAGCGGGGTGCTGGTGATCCGGCCTTCGGCCAGCGCGGCGAGCGGGATGATGTTGCCGGCGCCGACCGGAATGCCGGTGTTCTGCGCGCCGATGCCGGTGGCAGTGGAGGAGTTGGACGAAGTGACCTGGCCGAAGTTGGTGGCATTGCTGCCGGTCAACGCGCCGGCGCCGTTGGAGGCCACCGCGAGCTGGTTCATCAGCGCGGTGCTGGTGCGGAACTCCGGTGCCACTTCCAGCACGACCCGGTACTGGTTGAGCTCGGTGAAGATGGTGGAGATCTGGCGCTGGCCGAAGGCGTCGTACAGGGTGTCGTCGATGGTCTGCATCGGCACGCCGAGCACGCTGGCCTTGTCGCGGTCGATGGTCAGTTCCAGCGCGCGGCCCTGGTTGGACAGGTTGTTGTCCACGTCGGCCAGTTCCGGGCGCTGGCGCAGGGCTTCGGTAAGGCGCGTGGCCTGCAGCGCGACCTGGGCGCTGTCCACGTCCGACAGCGAGTACTGGTACTCGGTGGCGGCCACGCGGGTATCCAGGGTCACGTCCTGCACCGGCTTGAGGTACAGCGCCACGCCGGGGATGCCGGCCACGGCGTCCTGCAGGCGCGGCAGGATCTCATCCAGCCCGTCGCGGTCACCGCGGGCCTTGAGCACGATCGACAGCTGGCCCTGGTTGAGGGTGGGGTTCATGCTGCCGGCGCCGATGAAGGCCGACACGCCGGTCACGGCGGGGTCCTTGCGCAGCGCTTCGGCCACGGCCTTGGTGCGCTGTTCCATCTGCGGGAACGCGATGTTCTGGTCGGCCTGGACCACGCCGGTGATCAGGCCGGTGTCCTGTTCGGGCAGCAGGCCCTTGGGGATCACGATGTACAGCACCACGGTCAGCACCAGGGCGCCGGCGGCCACGGCCAGGGTCATGCGCTGGTGGTCCAGCACCCAGTCCAGGCTGCGCTCGTAGGCACCCACGGTGCGCGTCCACAGGTTTTCCTTGCCGGCCGCAGCGGCGCGCTCGTGCGCGTCCTCGCCTTCGGGCAGGGCGTCGGGCTTGAGCAGGTAGGCGCACATCATCGGGGTGAGCGTCAGCGAGATCAGCATCGACAGCACCACGGCGATGCTCAGCACCCAGGCGAACTCATGGAACAGGCGGCCGGTGACGCCGGGCATCAGCAGCAGCGGCAGGAACACCGCCACCAGCGAGATGGTCAGCGACAGCACGGTGAAGCCGATCTGGCGCGCGCCGATCTCGGCCGCTTCCGGGCCACTCTTGCCCTGTTCGATGTAGCGCACGATGTTCTCGATCATCACGATCGCATCGTCGACCACGAAGCCGGTGGCCACCACCAGCGCCATCAGCGACAGGTTGTCCAGCGACATCCCGGCGAAGGCCATGACCCCGAAGGTGCCGGCCAGCGACAGCGGCACCGCCACCGAGGGAATGATGGTCGCCCACAGGCGGCGCAGGAACACGAAGATCACCGCCACCACCAGACCGATGGTCAGGATCAGGGTGAACTGCACTTCATGCACCGAGGCGCGGATGGTTTCGGTACGGTCGGAGAAGATCTCCAGGTGCACGTCGGCCGGCAGCACGTTCTGCAGCTGCGGCAGCAGCGTGCGGATGCGCTCGACGGTCTGCACGATGTTGGCACCCGGCTGGCGGCGCACTTCCAGCAGCACCGCCGGCTTGCCGTCGGCCCAGGCGGCGAGCTGGTCGTTCTCCACCCCGTCGACCACGTTGGCCACGTCCGAGAGGCGGACCGGGCGGCCGTTCTTGTAGCTGATGATGGTCTCGCGGTACTCGGCGGCGCTGGTCAGCTGGTCATTGGTGCCGATCGAGTAGGACTGGGTCTTGCCGTTGAGCGAGCCTTTGGGTGCATTGACGTTGGCCTGGGTCAGCGCGCTGCGCAGTTCTTCCAGGGTCAGGCCCATGTTGGACAGCTGCGCCGGGTTGACCTGGATGCGCACGGCCGGGCGCACGTTGCCGGCGATGGAGACCAGGCCCACGCCCTGCACCTGCGACAGGCGCTGGGCCAGGATCGAGTCGGCGTAGTTGTTGACCTCGCGCAGCGGGCGCGTATCGGAGGTGAGCTTGAGGGTGACGATGGCCGCGTCGGCCGGGTTCACCCGGTTGTAGACCGGCTGGTAGGGCAGCGAGGACGGCAACGTGGCCTGGCGGATCGCGGCCTGCACGTCCTGTGCGGCGATGTCGATGTCGCGGTCCATCGAGAACTGCAGGATGATCGTGGACAGACCGGCCGAGGAGTCGGAGGTCATGATCTCCAGCCCGGAAATCTGCCCGAACTGGCGCTCCAGCGGGGTGGTGACCAGGGAGGCCATCGTGGTGGCGTTGGCACCGGGGTACTGGGTGGTGACCACCAGGCTGGGCGCGTCGATCTCCGGCAGCGCCGACACCGGCAGCTGGCGGTAGCCGAGGATGCCGAGCAGCAGCAGGCCCGCCATCAGCAGCGAGGTGGCGATCGGGCGGCGGATGAAGATCGTCGAAAAGCCCACGGGCAGATCCTTGCTGTTACGTCATGCGGCGTTGAAGCGGGCGAACGCCGGCCAACCGGCCGGCGTCAGGAACGGGAGACGGCCGCGATCAGCGCGGGCCGCCACCGCGGCGGCCACCGCCGCCCTGCTGCTGGGCGGCAGCCTTGAGTTCGGCGTCGGTCGGCGGGGCCGGGGTTTCGCCCGGCTTGAGTGCGGTGACCTTGCTGCCCGGCTTGAGCCGGAACTGGCCTTCGCTGACCACGCGCTCGCCGCCCTTCAGGCCTTCGGTGATCTGCACGTTGCTGTCGCCCACTTCCACGCCACTCTTGACCGTCTGCATGGCCACGGTGTTGTCCGGCTTGACGATGTAGACGTACTCGCCGTCCGGGCCGCGCATCACCGCCTGGGTCGGAATCACCACGCCACCGGCAATCGTGCGCAGCTGCATCCGCACGTTGACGAACTGGCCGGGCCACAGCAGGTTGTCGGCGTTGTCGAACACCGCGCGGGCGCGGAAGGTGCCGCTGTCGCTGCTGATCTGGTTGTCGACCACGTCCAGCGTGCCGCCATCGGTGAGCACGTGCGAATCGTTGCGGTCCAGTGCGGCGATCGTCACCGGCCCGGCCTGCTGGGCCTGGCGCACGTCGGGCAGCTGGCGCTCGGGCAGGTTGAACACCACGTGGATCGGGTGGATCTGGGTCAGGGTGACCAGCGCGGTGCCGGCGCTGACCACGTTGCCGGCATCCACCGCGCGGATGCCGGCGATGCCGGAAATCGGAGCGGTGACGCGGGTGTACTGCAGCTGCACCTGGGCCGCGCGCATGCTGGCTTCGTTGGCGGCCACGGCACTTTCATACTGCGCCACCTGGTTGCGCTGGGTGTCCAGGTCGGTTTTGGCCACGTACTGGCGGTACTCGGGCGAGTTGGAGCGCTGGAAGTTCGAGCGTGCGGTGGCCAGCTGCGCCTGGTTCTGGCGCTTGGCCGCGGCGGCCTCGTCGTAACTGGCCTGCAGGGTGCGCGGATCGATCTGCGCGAGCAGGTCGCCCTTCTTCACTTCCTGGCCTTCCTTGAAGTTCAGGCTGATCAGCTGGCCGCCGACCTGCGGGCTGACGGTCACGGTGTTCATCGCCGCCACGGTGCCCAGTGCGCTGGCATAGACCGGCACGTCCTGGCGGGCTGCATCGACCACGGTGACCGGCACCGGCCCGGCGTTGCGCGCTTCCCCGCCGCCCCGTCCGGCGCTGGCCGCGGGCGTGCCCGCCTCGCCCTTGGGCTTGCCGCCGCCGAGCATGCGCATGCCGATGAAGGCCACCACCAGCACTGCGACCACCAGCAGCACGATCTTCCAGAAACGCGACATTCAAAACTCCTGAGGCTGGCGGAGGGCGGGGGGCCCGGTTGGCTAGGCGCAAAGCATACCCGTCGCCTGCGCGCTTTCATGCATGACGGATGGGACGGGCGATCAGACCGGACGTGACCGACCGGGTTCCGGGAATCAACGTCTGCGGGGGCAGAAAGTTACAGCGCCGGGCCCGCTGATGGCCTACATTCAGGTTCGTCCGTCCCTTGCCCCTGTGTGGAGACCCGCAATGCCCCGTCTGTCGCTGCTGTTGTCCGCCCTGCTGCTGGCCTGCCCCGCGCTGGCCGCCGCCACGCCCGCCGAACGCCCGGAAGTGACCGCCGCGGCAACGCGCCTGAAAGCCAAGGTCATCGACTGGCGGCGCGACTTCCACCAGCACCCGGAGCTGTCCAACCGCGAGGAGCGCACGTCGGCCAAGGTGGCCGAGCAGCTGCGCGCGATGGGCCTGAAGCCGACCACCGGGATCGCCCACCACGGGGTGGTGGCGATCATCAAGGGGGGCAAGCCGGGTCCACGGATTGCGCTGCGCGCGGACATGGACGCGCTCCCGGTGACCGAGCAGACCGGCCTGCCGTTCGCCTCCAAGGCCACCAGCACCTACCGCGGCGAGACGGTGGGGGTGATGCATGCCTGCGGCCACGATGCCCACACCGCCACGCTGCTCGGCGTGGCCGATGCGCTGGTGAAGATGCGCGAGAACCTGCCCGGCGAAGTGATGCTGATCTTCCAGCCGGCCGAGGAAGGCGCGCCGCCGCCGGAAGAGGGTGGTGCTGCATTGATGCTCAAGGAAGGCCTGTTCGCCGACTTCAAGCCGGAGGCGGTGTTCGGCCTGCATGTGTTCTCCAGCGTGCCCGCCGGCCAGATCGCGGTGCGCGGGGGGCCGTTGATGGCGGCGTCGGACCGCTTCGGCATCAAGGTGATCGGTCGCCAGACCCACGGTTCGGCGCCGTGGAACGGGGTGGACCCGATCGTGGCCACCGCCGACCTGGTGGGCACCGCACAGACCATCGTCAGCCGCCGCGCCAACCTGTCCAAGCAGCCGGCGGTGCTGACCTTTGGCGCGATCAAGGGGGGCATCCGCTACAACATCATTCCCGACGAGGTGGAGATGGTGGGTACCATCCGCACCTTCGACGAGGGCATGCGCCAGCAGATCTTCGCCGACCTGCGCAACGTGGCCGAGCACACCGCCGCCGCGCACGGGGCCAAGGCGCAGACCGAGATCTACGAGTCGGAAGGCAACCCGGCCACGGTCAACGACCCGGCACTGACCGCGCGCATGCTGCCCAGCCTGCAGGCCGTGGTGGGCGAAGCGAATGTCTACGAGCCGCCGCTGCAGATGGGGGCGGAGGACTTCTCGCTGTATGCCAAGGAGGTGCCGGGCCTGTTCTTCTTCGTTGGCGCCACCAGCGAGGGGATCGACCCGGCCACCGCGCCGGCCAACCACTCGCCGAAGTTCCTGCTCGACGAGAAGGCGCTGGACGTGGGCCTGCGCGCGCTGCTGCAGGTCAGCCTGGACTACCTCAACGGGGCGAAGACCCCGGCGGGCTGAGGCCGGACCCCTGCGGGCCGGTGGGCGCCATCCCTGGCGTCCCCCGGTCCCGCCCCCCGGCGCCCCTGGCGCGGGGACGCGCGGCGCCCAGCCGCGTAAAATGGCTGGATGAATACCCCCCAGGACTCCAGCCTCGGTCGCGAGGTTGCTTACCCGTCGCAGTACGATCCCGCGCTGCTGTTCCCCATCCCGCGCCGTGGCGCGCGCGAGGAGATCGGCCTGGACGAGGCGGCGCTGCCGTTCGTCGGCCATGACCGCTGGCAGGCCTATGAGCTGAGCTGGCTGGACCGGCGCGGCAAGCCGCGCATCGCGGTGGCCACCATCCGCGTGCCGTGCACCTCGCCGAACCTGATCGAATCCAAGTCGTTCAAGCTGTACCTCAATTCGCTCAACAGCACCCGCTTCGACGATGACGAGGCCGCGCGCCAGCGCATGGTCACCGATCTGTCGGCCTGCGCCGGCGCCGTGGTGACCGTGCAGTTCGGCGTGCCGCCGCTGGTGGAGGACGGCGAGGGCGAGTCACTGGACGAACGCGATGTGGCGATTGACCGCTATGGTCCGCCGGCGCCGGAGTATCTGTCCGCCGATGCGGACGAGGTGGTCACCGAAACCCTGGGCTCGGCCCTGCTCAAGTCCAACTGCCCGGTCACCGGCCAGCCGGACTGGGCCAGCGTGAGCATCCGCTACCACGGCCCGAAGATCGACCGCGACGGTCTGCTCAGGTACCTGGTGAGCTACCGCGAGCATGCCGAGTTCCACGAGCAGTGCGTGGAGCGCATCTTCAGCGAGATCAGCCAGCATTGCCGGCCCGAGTGGCTGGAGGTGGAGGCCCGCTATACCCGTCGCGGCGGGCTGGACATCAACCCCTGGCGCGCCAGCCCGGGCATCGCGCAACCCTCCCGCACCGTGCGCGACCTGCGCCAGTAACGGCCCTGGGGGGGGGGGGGGGAAGGCGGGGGGGGGCGGGAGGGGGGGGGAAACCCTCGGACCCGAG
>NZ_JBMOWY010000021.1:0-56229 GCF_049310345.1 Stenotrophomonas sp. GZD-301
AACCCTCCCGCACCTTTTACGACCTTCGCCACTAACTCCCCTTGCTGCTTCCCCCCCCCTGCCGGGGGTGCCGACCGTGGGCCGGCCCCCTGTGGCCCCGGAGCGGTCTTCACATCCACGCCATGCCCCATTAACAAGGGCTGTGACACCGTGCCTCCCATGTCGTCAATGAAGACGGGAGTGTGTGGATGAGTACCGATAAGAAAGCCGATTTCTCCGGTGTGAAAACCAGCATCGACACCACTGCCGAGAAGGTCGAGAAAGCCGACTTCTCCGGCGTGTCCACGTCGATCGATACCACCGCCGAGGTGGTGGGGGGCAGCTACACCGTGCAGAAGGGCGACTCGCTGTCGAAGATCGCCAAGCAGGAACTGGGCGATGCCAACGCCTGGAAGAAGATTTTCGACGCCAATCGCGACGTGCTGGACGACCCGGACAAGATCTTCCCGGGGCAGGTCCTCAAGTTGCCGCCCAAAGGCTGAGTCGCTCCGTCACTACCATTCCAAGGGAGGAATTCCATGAAGAAGTCGTCCATCAGTACTGCTGTACTCGCCGGCCTGCTGGCCACCGTGGCCCTGGCTGGCTGCAAGAAGAAAGAAGAAACCGCCGACAACAACGCCCAGCCGGCGGCGATGACCCCTGCGCCGACCCCGGCCCCGGCTCCCGAGCCGATGGCTGCTGCGGCAGCAGTGAACGTCTCCAGCGTCACGGTGGGCAAGACCGCCGCCGCCGACAAGACGGTCGCCCCGGCGGCGCTGTTCGCGCCGAAGGATGAGATTCTGGTGTCGGTGCGCACCGACGGCACCGCCAACAACGTCAACGTGGCCGCCAAGCTGACCTACCAGGACGGGCAGGTGGCCGGTGAGCAGACCCATACGCTCAACACCACGGGCGCGGAAACCTCCAACCTGAAATTCACGAATGCCAATGGCTGGCCGGCGGGCAAGTACCGCGCGGAAGTCACGGTAGATGGTAAGGCGGCTGGAACGCCGCAGGAGTTCGAGGTCAAGTAGGCCTACGCCGACTCTCTCCCGGCAACAGGCTCACGATGGACGCAGCCGCGAGGCTGCGTCTTTTTTATATCCGCCAGCTAGCGTTGACTCTATGGTAGAAAAATGATTGACGCCAGTTCAAACATTCAGCGACGGGAGAGATAGGCATGAAGGATTTGCGCCGCTACTTCTGCTTTGCCGCTGCTCTCATTCCATTGCCGTCGTTGGCCCAGGAGTCAAATCTCTGGTCTTACAGTTGCGACCACTTTCTTCATGGTTCCTGTCTGCGGATTCCCCACGGGATGTCGGTGAGCTATGAGGCCCCGGCTGATTTTGGGCTCCACAGGGTGCACAGCGACGGGAGAGAGGTGGTGATGGTGTACGAGGGCGATGCGCCCAGTCGGCCGCCGGCGGGGGTTCCCGATGTGACGCTGGGCATGCCCGGTCATCTTCTTCACGCTTTCAAAGTGCGCGAGGCAGGTGGCGTCCGCTACGATCTGCATGTGTCATCGTCGGTGTCCGACGCGATGTCCTTGCATCTGACTGGGCAAACGACCAATGCCGCGGAGCAGGCCGCGCTTGCGGCGGTGCTTGGCGGATTCCGCATATGCAGTTTCAAACGTAGCCGCACCGCCCAGCGGCTTGTTTGCCCCAGGCGCAGCGCGTGGGGGCAAGCACTCTCCGCCTGGGTCGCAGATGAGGTCGTAGAGAAGCCACTGGCAGAGTGACTGACTCTCCGTGGACTGTCCGTGGCATGCCCCTGTCGTGTCCATTCAGGTCTGGCGGTCCCGCGATGCGTAGCGGTCTCTTCCAAGGGCGCCAGAGGGCAGTCGATGCTTGTCCTGACATGCCAAGCGGGGAGCGGCAGGACGGGGACGTCGCCACGTCGTCGCAGGAAAGCACCCGTCCATCCGCGCTGTCCTGACGGGCGCAGGGGCCGGCAGGCCTGGCTGAGTTTCAGACGTTACCGATCAACCCACAGGCGGGCCGCCGCGATTCAGTACTTTTGCGTATGGCGCCGCTTTGCTCCGGGGGGCTGAAAACGCGACAATGCGGGGGTTTCCCGCAGCGCGCGCCACGCGGCGCGATCCACGGGAAAAGTGCGGACCCCGCCCGGCGCGGCCTGCACGCGACACGGTTGCACGCGGCCCCGCATTGCCGACGGCCATCACTCCTCAGATACGCAAGAGAGCATCAGTCCCCCATGTCGAATACGCCCAAGATTCTCTACACGCTCACCGATGAAGCTCCGTTCCTGGCCACCCAGTCGCTGCTGCCGATCGTCGAGGCGTACACCGCCACCGCCGGCATCGCGGTCGAAACGCGCGACATCTCGCTGTCCGGCCGCATCCTGGCGCTGTTCCCGGATTACCTGAAGGACGAGCAGAAGGAAGCCGACCACCTGGCCGAACTGGGCCAGCTGGCCACCACCCCGGATGCCAACATCATCAAGCTGCCCAACATCAGCGCCTCGGTGCCGCAGCTGAAAGCGGCCATCAAGGAGCTGCAGGACCAGGGCTACGCGCTGCCGAACTACCCGGACGTGCCGACCGACGACGTCTCGCGCGACATCAAGGCGCGCTACGACAAGGTCAAGGGCAGCGCGGTGAACCCGGTGCTGCGCGAAGGCAACTCGGACCGCCGCGCGCCGCTGTCGGTGAAGAACTACGCGCGCAAGCACCCGCACCGCATGGGCAAGTGGTCCACCGAGTCCAAGTCGCACGTGGCGCACATGGACGGCGGCGATTTCTACGGCAGCGAGAAGTCGGCCACGCTGGCCACCGCCGGCAGCCTGAAGATTGAACTGCAGCAGGCCGACGGCACCACCGTGGTGCTGAAGGAAAAGACCGCAGTCAAGGCCGGTGAGATCGTCGACGCCGCGGTGATGAGCCGCAACGCGCTGGCCGCGTTCGTGCAGGCGCAGATCGCCGATGCCAAGGCCAAGGGCGTGCTGTTCTCGCTGCACCTGAAGGCGACCATGATGAAGGTCTCCGACCCGATCATGTTCGGCGTGGTCGTTGAAGAGTTCTACAAGGACGTGCTGGCCAAGTACGCCGACGTGCTCAAGCAGGCCGGCTTCGATCCCAACAACGGCATCGGCGATCTGTACGCACGCCTGCCGCAGCTGCCGGAAGCCACCCAGGAAGCGATCAAGGCCGACCTGGCCGCCGAGTACGGCAAGCGCCCTGGCCTGGCGATGGTCAACTCGGACAAGGGCATCACCAACCTGCACGTGCCCAGCGACGTGATCGTGGACGCTTCGATGCCGGCGATGATCCGCGACTCGGGCGGCATGTGGAACGCCGAGGGCAAGCTGCAGGACACCAAGGCCGTCATCCCGGACCGCTGCTACGCCGGCGTGTACCAGGCCGTCATCGACGACTGCCGCACCCACGGCGCGTTCGATCCGGCCACGATGGGCTCGGTGCCCAACGTCGGCCTGATGGCGCAGAAGGCCGAGGAATACGGTTCGCACGACAAGACCTTCCAGATCCCGGCCGACGGCACCGTGCGCGTCACCGACGATGCTGGCGCGGTGATCTTCGAGCACGCCGTGCAGACCGGCGACATCTGGCGCATGTGCCAGACCAAGGACGCCCCGATCCAGGACTGGGTGAAGCTGGCCGTCAACCGCGCCCGCCTCAGCAGCACCCCGGCCGTGTTCTGGCTGGATGCCGCGCGTGCGCACGACGCGCAGGTGATCGCCAAGGTCGAGACCTACCTCAAGGACCACGACACCAGCGGCCTGGACATCCGCATCCTGGCGCCGGTGGAGGCCACCACCTTCTCGCTGGACCGCATCCGCAAGGGTGAGGACACCATCTCGGTGACCGGCAATGTGCTGCGCGACTACCTCACCGACCTGTTCCCGATCATGGAACTGGGCACCAGCGCCAAGATGCTCTCCATCGTGCCGCTGATGGCCGGTGGCGGCCTGTTTGAAACCGGTGCCGGCGGCTCGGCGCCCAAGCACGTGCAGCAGTTCGTGGAAGAGGACTACCTGCGCTGGGATTCGCTCGGCGAGTTCCTGGCCCTGGCCGCGTCGCTGGAGCACCTGGGCAACCGCTACGACAACGCGGGCGCCGCCGTGCTGGCCAGGACCCTGGACCAGGCCAACGGCCAGTTCCTGGACAACGACAAGTCGCCGTCGCGCAAGCTCGGTGGCATCGACAACCGCGGCAGCCACTTCTACATCGCGCTGTACTGGGCCCAGGCCCTGGCTGCGCAGAACGACGATGCCGCGCTGAAGGCCCGCTTCGCCCCGCTGGCCAAGGCACTGGCCGACAACGAGCAGACCATCGTCGATGAGCTGATCGCCGCACAGGGCAAGCCGGTCGACATCGGCGGCTACTACCGTCCGGATGTGGCCAAGGCGAGCAAGGCGATGCGCCCGAGCGCCACCTTCAACGGTGCGCTGGCCGCGCTGTAAACCGCGCTCGCCATCTCCACCGCTGCAACGGAAAACCCGCGCTTCGGCGCGGGTTTTTTCGTTGTGGGGCGTCCCGCTTCAAGGCGATGCCCCACGTCGCCACGTGTCGGTGGAACTGTGACGTCTGTCGGCGGCCGTTTTCATCCCGTGCGTGCATCCGATCACGTCAAGACGGCATGAAACTTGCCTCTGGCATGCGTAGCACGCGGGTCGGTTTTCCCCGCTCAATCTGTGCGATCCATCACGATTGGTCCGGTATCGATGGCATAGCCTAGCCACGGTCGTATCCGCAGCAGTGGTGGTCCTTCAGAACGCAGGGGAAGGCGATGGCCCGGGTGCTGGTAGTGGGATCGGATATCCAGGGAGAGCACGCCCTGCTGCAGCGGCTGCGCTCGGCGGCCGCGTTGCCGGCCGAGACTGTGCGCAGTTGCCGCGATCTGGACGAGTGCGACCTGCTGGTGATCAAGGACACCCCCGCGCTGCGCAACGCCGCGCTGCGGATGGTGCGCGAGCGGCCACGCATCCAGTTCTGGATCGAAGATCAACAGGGGCATCTGCGCCACGGCCAGGGCCACGATCACGCGGTGCTGGACGACCAGGCGATCGAACGCGCGCTGCGCCACATGCCGGCCGGGCCGGCGCCGATCGACGAACCCTGTGCGGCGCGTGGCGCCAAGGCGATCACCCGTGCACTGCGCGAGCGGCTGCAATCCCGGCAGGGTCATGCGGTGCTGGTGGCAGATGGGCTGCCCTGGCTGCTGCTGGATTTCGAGCAGGATCAGATGGTCCTGCCCGACGGCGGCGCCAGCGTGGCGCAGCGGCTGTCGGACAACTTCGAGCGCCTTGCCCTGCACGGCATCGCGTCCCGGCGCTACCAGCAGCTGGCCGGCGACCTGCCGCGGCAGCCGCTGCGGCCGCTGTTGTGGCAGTGGGGGCAGCAGCCGGCGCACTGGCAGGACCTGGACGCACGCCTGCAGCGGCACGCGCGGGTCAAGCTGCTGCGCTGGCCCGATTTCCGTGTGCTCGGCCACCAGCACGACAGCTTCCGGCTGTGCTCGCTGCTGCTCAAGCGCGCCTGCAGCGTGGACGAGTGCAGCCACCTGCTGGACATGCCGGCCGACGCGGTGCGCGCCTTCGTGCATCCGGCCTATCTGTGTGGTTATGCCGCGCTGGAGGCAGCCCCCGCCGAGGCCGTCGCGACGCGGGCGCCCGGCACGGCCGGCGGCTCGCTGCTGGCGCGGATGTGGCGCAGCGTGCGCCAGCGTGGTGGAGGCTGACGGTGCGCGAACACAAGATCGTGGTCCTCGGCGCGATGGGCAGCGGCAAGTCCACCCTGGTGCGTGCCATCGCCGCCGGCGCCGTGGTGGACACCGACGTGCATAACAGCGACCGCGCCGGTGCCGACAAGGCATCCACCACGGTGGCAATGGACTATGCCGACATCGACCTGCCCAACGGCGATCGCCTGCGTCTCTACGGCACCCCGGGGCAGCAGCGGTTCGACTTTCTGTGGCCGATCCTGCTGCAGGGTGCCAGCGGCGTGGTGCTGCTGCTCGACGCCACCGACGCGGCCGCCGCGACGGCGCTGGGCGCCTACCTGGATGTGCTGCAGCAGCATGCCGCGCAGGTGCCGGCGGTGGTCGGGCTGACCCGCCTGGACCTGGCGCCGGCGTGGGAGCTGGATACCTGCGCGCTGCAGGCCGGCCGCGGCGGACGCCTTTTGCCGGTGGTGCCGGTGGACGCACGCGACCGCGAGGAAGGCCTGCGCCTGATGGATGTGCTGATGAGCGAAATGGAAGCCTGCGAACTGGTGGCCACGCATGCCTGACGGTCGCGACGCCCGCCCCGTGGATGCCCGCCAGCGCGAGGCGCTCGGCCGCCACCTGCAGGCCTTCTGCGACGACATCGACGGCGTGCGCAGCGTGGTGCTGGCCAGCGTGGATGGCTTCGCGGTGATCCCCGGCGCCGGCACCCACGGCAACGGCGAACGGCTGGCCGCCATGACCAGCGCGATGCTGGCGCTGGCCGCCGCGGTCGGCCGCGAACTGGCGTTGGGCGAACTGGAAGTCCTGATGCTCGAAGCCGGCGGCGGCAAGGTGTTGATGCTGGCCCTGCCCAGCCAGCCAGCGCCGCTGTTGCTGATGACCGCGTGCGACCAGCGGTGCGTGGTCGGCAAGGTGCTTTGGCGCGCCAAGGAATGTGGCCGCAACATCGTGGCCGAACTCAGCGGATCACGAGCCGATCCGCAGGGGCACATGGGGCTCGACAACCAACGGGGTGCAACATGGCAGGACTCGATCAAACCTTGAGCGCGCTGATGACCATCGATGGCGCGCAGGCGGTGGCACTGGTGGACTACGAAAGCGGCATGCTGCTGGGCGAGGCCGGCACCGGTGTGGACATGGAGGTGGCAGCGGCCGGCAATACCGAAGTGATCCGCGCCAAGATGAAGACCGCCGCCTCGCTCAACCTCAACGACACGATCGAGGACATCCTGATTTCGCTGGGCCGCGCGTATCACATCCTGCGTCCGGTCGCGAAGCAGCAGGGGTTGTTCATCTACCTGGTGCTCGATCGCGGCAAATCCAATCTGGCCCTGGCCCGGCGCAAAGTGCAGGACGTGGAAAGCCAGTTGGCGCTCTGAGTTCCCTCCGCCGTCGGCCGCGGCAGTACAGCGGCCGGCGGCGCTTTTCGTTCACCGCCCCGCGTTGTGCCGCCTCGCCGCCCGCCATGCATTCCGCGCAGGCCTGCCGTAAGGTAGAGGGCAGACCACCGGGGTGTGCCTGCATGCGCAACGCTGTCCGTCCCTGCCTTGCCGCGTCGCGATGAACGTGCTGGCATCGCCCTTGGCTGTCCTCATCCGCGACGGCTTCGAGGCCTATCACGCGCGCTTTGCGGCGATCACCCGGCGCGCGCGCGCCCGCTTCGAGCAGCGCGACTGGACCGGTGCACGCCAGGACGCCGTTGAACGCATCGGCCTGTACGACATCTGCATCGCCGAGACGATGGATGCTCTGCGACGTGCCGCCGGAGAGACTGTCGGGGCCCGGGCCGTGTGGCTGGAGGTGCGGCAGGCCTATGCGCTGCTGGTGGATGGGCTGATCGACGCCGAGCTGTACAAAACCTTCTACAACACCCTGGCCCGGCGCCTGTTCGCCACCGAGGGGGTGGACGCAGCGATCGAGTTCATGGCGATGGACGTGGAGCCGTCCGATGCGATCACCCATCCGGTCGCGCGCCACAGCTACACGCTGTCGCCCACGCGCCCGGCCGAGGCGATCCTGCGCGTGCTCGGCGACTACCCCTTCCAGGTGCCCTATGCGCACCAGCTGCGCTGCGCGGCGGCCATCGCGGTGCGCCTGCAGGACGACCTGGCCCACTGGGGCGACTACCCGGTACGCAGCATCGAACTGCTCGACACCGTGTTCTACCGAGAGCGCCGTGCGTATCTGGTCGGCCGCGTGTTCGGCGAGCACCGGTTTTCCCCCTGCGTGATCGCACTGGTCAACGATGACCAGGGGCTGCGTGCCGAAGCGGTGCTCACCCGCCGGCGCGATGTTGCCCACCTGTTCGGGGTCTCGCGCAGCTACTTCCAGGCCGACCTCGCCACCGTCGGCGATGCGGTGGTATTCCTGCGCAGCCTGCTGCCGGCCAAGCCGATCGACGAGATCTACACCGTGCTCGGGCGTGCCAAGCAGGGCAAGACCGAGCGCTACCGGACCTTCCAGCGACACTTCCAGGACCACCCGGACGAATACCTCGTGCATGCCGATGGCACGCCCGGCATGGTGATGGCGGTGTTCACCCTGCCCAGCTACCCGCTGGTGTTCAAACTGATCCGCGACCGCTTCGCCTGGCCCAAAACACTCACCCGGCACCAGGTGGAGGAGAAGTACGCCCTGGTGTTCAACCTGGACCGGGTGGGCCGCCTGCTCGACGCGCAGCCCTACCGCCACCTGCGCTTCCCGCGCGCGCGGTTCTCCCCGGCACTGCGCGAGGAGCTGCTCACACAGTGCGCCGGCAGCGTGCACGAGGACGGCGATGCGCTGGTGATCGCGCTGTGCTACGTGCAGCGGCGCTTCCGCCCGCTCAATCTGTACCTGCGCGAACAGCCGGCCGAGGCGCGTCGCGCGGCCGCGCTGGACTATGCGCAGGCCATCACCGACATGGCCCGCAACAACATCTTCCCCGGCGACATGCTGCCGAAGAACTTCGGCGTCTCCCGGCATGGCCGTGCCGTGTTCTACGACTACGACGAAGTCTGCCTGGTCAGCGACTGCCACTTCCGTCCCTGGCCCACGCCGCGCAACGCCGAGGAGGCGATGGCCGACGAACCGTGGTTCCACATCGCGCCCAACGACGTGTTCCCCGAGCGCTTCTGGATGTTCATGGGCCTGGCCGCCCCGGAGCTCGCGGCAGTGCGCGAGCACCATGCGCACCTGTTCGACCCGGCGTGGTGGCAGGGCCTGCAGCAGCGCTTCGCGCAGGACGACTATCCGGATACACCGCCTTACGCGGCCGCGCTGCGGCTGGCGTGATCGGCGGCGTCCCAGCGATTTTTTGCGCATCCGGCATCGTGCGCTATGCTCTGGCCTCTTCGCGACAGGACGTCATGCGGACTGCCGAAGCCTCCCTGTCTGTGGCCTGTGCCGCGGCAAGATCAACCAAGGACGCGTTGGAATGGGCAAGAATCTCCTGACGATCATCGTAGTGTCGGCCCTGGCGGCATCGCCGGGATGGATCGGCGAGGCGGCTGCCGCGACGCCGAAGGCGTCGCCGACCGCGACCCAGTGGAGCGCGCCGGTGGAACTGAGCATGCGCATCAACGGCGAGGTCGATATCGCCGTCGATGGGCGCATCACCGCACTGCGGATCGACAACGAGAAGGGATTGTCGCCGACCGTGCTGGGCATGGTGCGTACGACCGTGGAAACCTGGCAGTTCGAGCCGATCAACGTCGACGGTTCGCCCGTGGCCGAGCGCGCCGCGATGACGCTGCGGCTGGTTGCCGTGCCCGGTGAGGACGGGCAGTACGCCGCGCGTGTGCGCAGTGCCAACTTCCGGCCGTTGGGTACGTCGGAAACCCGCACACGGTCGCGCAATACCCGTCTCCCGCCACCCGAGTACCCCAAGGAACCCGGTGCGCGTGGAAATGAAGCGACCGTCTACCTCGCTTTGCTGCTTGAGCCGGATGGCAAGGTGCGCGACGCGATGGTCGAGCAGGTCAATCTGCGGCAGGTCGGGAGCGAGCAGGCGATGCGCGAGGTGCGCGAGAAATTCGCCAGGGCGGCCCTTTCCGCCACGCGGCGCTGGAAGATCCCGCCGAACGAAGAAGAACTGCGCACGAAGGCGTCCCAGCGCATTGTGCGCATCCCCGTAGGGTTCTCGATCATGGGTTCCCCCACGGATGATCTGGGCAAATGGATGGCCTATTCGCCCGGACCGACTACGTCCATTCCCTGGTATCGCACGGCGTCCACGGTCGATTCCGCGCCCGATCTGCTGCCCGAAGGCAGCATCTCCGTCGCCGACGCCGCCGATACCCCGCGTCTGCGTACACCACTGGAGAGCTGAGCGCGGCGTCATGCCGTGCGGGGCCCGTCCGGCCCCGGCGCGCACCCGTCCGCGCAGTGCGGTAGGCTTCGGCCCATGCCTGGGACAGGGAGTCGCGCACATGTGGAATCCGCATCGTGGAGGGCGCTGCCAGCGCCTGCTGTGGCTGGTGCTGCTGGTCGGAGGGGTGTACACCGGCGCCGCGCTCGCCGCGCCGTCGACGACACCGGCGGGCGAACAGCTGGAAGTCAGCATGCTGCTGCGCGGCGCGTTGGATGTCAGTGCCAGCGGCGCGGTGGAAACGCTGCAGCTGGGCGATGAGCGCCAGGTGCCGCCGGTGGTGGCCGATTTCGTCCGCCGCGCGGTCGCCGGCTGGCGGTTCGATCCCTATCTGCAGGATGGCCAGCCCCGCGCGATCCGGATACCGCTGACCCTGCGCGTGGTCGGCACGCCGCTGGACGACGGCAACCTGCAGATCGCGCTGCGCAGTGCCAGCTTCCAGAACTACGACCCCCACGATGCGACCCGGCTGACGTGGCAGAACGCCGCCCCACCGCTGTATCCCGGCGGTGCCGGCATGTTTGGCGTCAACGGCGATGCCTATGTGCTGATGCGGGTGGGGCGCGACGGCCGGGTCCAGGACGCGATCGTGGAGCAGGTCAATATGCGCGTGCGGGCCTCGCCGCGTCGCCTGGCCGCCTACCGCAAGCAGTTCTCGCGCAACGCGCTGGTGGCCGCGCGCACCTGGTCGTTCCGGGTACCCACCGCGGGCGAGTCCCGGGACGCGCCGTTCTGGCTGGTGCGGGTGGGCGTGCGCTACGACGTCAACGGCGAGGGCGAGCAGTTCGCACGCTGGTATCCCTACCTGCCGGGCCCGCGCCAGCGCCCCACGTGGACCGATCCGGCCACACTGCTGCTGGCCGCCGACGCCCCGGATGCGCTGCCTGCCGATGGCGGCCTGTACCAGGCCGGCCAGCGCGGACCGGTGCTGCGTACGCCGCTGGGCGGCGGCTGAGGCCGCCGCAGGGCGTCAAGCGCCCCTGCCTTCGGGGTGCACCACGGTGCGGTCGCGGCCCTGTTCCTTGGCCATGTACAGCGCCTTGTCGGCCAGGCGCAGGGCCTGCAGCGGGTCTTCGTGGAAGGTCGGGTAGTGGGCCACCCCGAGCGAGACGGTGACCGAACCGACATGCTCGAACACCTCGGCGGCGATCCGGCGGCGCAGCCGCTCGGCGAACTGCGTGGCGGCGGCCGTGTCGATACCGGGCAGCAGGATCAGGAACTCCTCGCCGCCGTTGCGGCACAGCAGGTCGGTCTCGCGCGAATCGGTGCGCATGAGCTGGGCGATGCGCAGGATCACCGCATCGCCTGCCGCGTGGCCGAACCGGTCGTTGATCGTCTTGAAGCGGTCGATGTCCATCGCGATGATCGCGAACGACTGCCCGCGCAGCTGCCAGTCCTCCAGCCCCTGCTGCAGCCCACGGCGGTTCTGCAGGCCGGTGAGGGGGTCGGTCATGCTGGCGCGGCTGAGCTTGCCGATGCGGTCCTGCAGCAGGTTGAAGCTGGACAGCAGCGCGGTCTTGAGCTGTGCCACTTCGTAGTACCAGGCGCGGATGCCGGTGACGTGGCGGATGGCGATGCCGGTGTCGCGGTTCTGTACGTTGCGTGCGAGCTGCCACAGCGGCAGCGAGATGCGCCGTGCGAACCACCAGGTGATCAGCAGCGACAGCACGCCCAGCGGGATCGCATTCCAGATCACCGAGGTCATCAGGCGCGACAGCGGTGCCAGCGTGGCCTCGGTCGGGCGCTGCGCGACCACGCCCCAGCCCACGATGGGGACCGGCGCGTAGCCGGCCAGCATCGCCACGCCGTGGCTGTTGCGCACCTGCTGCGCCCCCGAGTGGCCCTTGCTCACCGCCTGCACCGCCGGGTTCTCCAGCGCGAACTGGCCGACCCGGCCGGGTTCGATGTGGTACAGGATGCGGCCGTTGCGATCGACCACGTAGAGGTAGGAGCCGTCGCGGTAGTAGTGCTTGCCCAGCAGGGTCTGCAGGATGCTGCGCTGGCGCAGGTAGATGGTGCCGCTGACATAGCCCTGGTACTGGCCCTGCGCGCTGAAGATCGGATGGGAAATGGCGACCAGCAGGCGTCCGGTGGCGGACTGGTAGGGGTCGCTGATGTACGGCTCGCGGCGTGCCAGCGCCTCCTTGTTGCCCGGACTGCGCAGCACCACGCCCTGCAGTGCCAGACTCTGCGGCGACGTGGCCAGCACGGTGCCGGCGGCATCCACGATCAGCACGGAGTTGAAGGAATTGGTCTGCAGCTGCAGCCGTGCGGCTTCGGCTTCCAGCCCGCTGCGATCGTGCGCATGCTGGCCCAGCGTGGTGGCGCTGTAGGCCAGCTGCTGCTGCGCGGACTGGATGAAGTTCTGGGTGGTTTCGGCCAGCTTGCTGGCATACACCCGGTTGGCCTCCAGGGTATTGCCGATCAGCTGGTCGCGCTGCACGCGGTAGCTGGCGTGCAGGGTGTTGGCCAGCGCGATCAGCGCGCTGAGCAGGGCCAGGGCGAGGATCAGCTTGCCCAGGTTCAGGCGGGTAGACAGCGGGCGCATACGTTCGATGGAAACCGGCAGGTGCTGCACCTACCCGGAATACGGAAGGAACGGCAACGATGGAGCGGTCAGGAGCGCACCTCTGCCCCCGGGCGGCAAACAGATCACGGCGCGGATTATTACGGATTCCCCACCGCTGTGGGTGAATCGGTACAGCCGGCCGTACCGGGTCAGCGCTCCAGGCGAAGGCGAAGCACCTTGCGCACCGCCTCGGCGGTGGCCGGATCGAGCTCGCCGAGCACACCGCGCACCGCTGCCGGGATGTGTGCGGTCGTTGCTTCATCGGCATCGAATACGTAGTGGTCGAACAGCGCCCGCCAGTGCGCGCGCTGCGCCGGTGGCAGCGGACGCACGGCCAGCAGCGCCAGCATCAGCGCGTTCATCGGTGCATCGGTCCACGCCGGTACCGGCCGCCACCAGCTGTTGACCAGCACGTTGAACGCGTCCAGTCCTTCCATGTGGTGCCACCACAGCGAGGGGATGTACACCGCATCGCCCGGTGCCAGTTCGGCGACCTGCGCATGCGCCATCGCATCGGCGAAGCGTGGAAAGCGGGTCAGGTCCGGTGCGGCGAAATCCACCAGACTCACGGCCTGGCCGGCGGGGGTGAAGTCCAGCGGGCCGATGTAGAGATTGCCCACCTGGTCGGGTGGGAACAGGGTGACGCGGCGACGCCCGGCGGCCACGCAGGCCAGGTTGTCGGGCACGTCCTGGTGGGCGGCGATGCGCGAGCGGTTGCCGATCCAGATGCTGGCCAGGGGATCGTCCACGCCCAGCGCCAGCGGGTTGTCGGCGGCAAAGCCGGGCAGGAATGTGTCCAGCGTGGTCGATGCGACGTAGATCGACGGCGGCGCGGGGTCGGGCTGGTACTTGAGCAGGGTGTCGAGCACCACGCGCAGCGGAATCTGTTCGCGGCGGAAATTGAAGCCGCTCATGTCCGCGTTGTAGAAGATGCGGCCCCCTTCGGTGGGTGCCGCGGTCGTGGCCGTCACCGGCAGCCGGCCGTGGTCGAACCGCTTGAGGTAGGCCACCGCCGCGGTCGCTGAATGACGTGCGGCGGTGACCATCGGCCAGTGCGCGACCAGCCCGCGCAGCACCTTCGGCGTGGTCCAGCCGGCCAGCCGCGCCGGCAGCTGGTCCGGCGCGACATCGTGCAGTTCCTCGATCAGGCCGTGGGCGACGGGCATGCGCGGTGAAGGTCCGGGGTCAGAACTTGTAGCGTACCCCGAACATGTAGCGCGGGCCGGTCTGGGTGGCGTAGCGCAGCATGTTGGTGTGGCGCGAGTAGGTGCGCATCGTTTCGTCGGTCAGGTTGATCGCCTCCAGGCTCAGCGTGAGCTGGTCGCTGACCGCGTAACTGATGTTGAGATCGAGCTGCCCATAGGCGTCGGTGTAGTTCGGGTTCGGGCCCTGACCACCGATGCCGTTGAGGAACTTGTCGCGCCAGTTGTAGGCCGCACGCACCTGCCAGTCGTACTTCTCGTAGAACAGCACCAGGTTGGCCGAGTCGCTCAGGCCGATCATCGGGTACTGGTCGCCCAGGCTCAGGTTGTTGAAGGTCAGCCCGGATTTGACCTTGGTGTAGTTGGCGGCCAGGCCGAAGCCGGTCTGCCCGAACAGCTGCTGCACGCTCAGTTCCCAGCCATCGAGATGATCCGAGCGCTGGTTGGCCGGCAGGGTGATGTCGAACCCGGCAACCGGATCGCCCGGCTGGCCGACGATGGTACCGGTGAGCTGGCCGGCGGAGTTGGTGCCGGTGGCGGTCACCCCCGGATCGCCGTTGTGGTGGGTGAAGATGTAATCGCGGATGCAGGGCATGTCGGTGACTCCGCAGCCCGAGGCCAGCGCCTCGTTCCAGTAGGTGCCGCCGACCGGCGTGTGCAGCCCGGCGCTGTTGTCGCGCACGATCGTGTTGCTGATGAAGTTCTTGATGTTCTTGCGGAAGAAGCCGAGCGAGGCGTAGCTGGACTCGCCGTAGTACCACTCCAGCGACAGGTCGAAGTTGTCCGACAGCAGCGGTTCCAGGCCTGGATTGCCGCGCGACCCGGTGCCGCCCTGGGTGCGCACGATGTTGTCGAAGCGGCGGCCGCTGTCGATCTGGGTCCAGCCCGGGCGACCGATGCTGCGGCTGTAGCTGCCGCGCAGCGCCAGCGTGTCACTCATGTCCAGTTTGAGGTCCACATTGGGCAGCACGTAGTCGTACTTGCCCTTGCCGCCGATGAAGGTGCCTTCGGCGGCATAGCCCAGGTTGAACTCGTTGGCCGAGCCCCAGTTGATGCTGGTCGGCACGCGCACCAGCGCGGTCGATTCCACATCGGTCTGCTCGTAACGCACACCGGCCGCCACATGCAGCGGCATCGACCACTCGAAGGTGGTGCGGTACTGCAGGTAGGCGCTCTTGGAGGTTTCGGTGGTGCGGATGTCTTCGGTGTATTCGGTGGGCGCCAGGTAGCAGGTGGGGCAGGGCGGCTCGCCGTTGGCCGCGACCTGGCCGGCGCGCTCGCGCAGGCGATCGAAGTCGAACACCAGGAACTGGCCGGTCAGGCGCGGGTCGCTGTGGCCGGAGAACGCATTGAAGTACCTGGCCATGTCATCGGCATACCAGATGCTGTCATCGTAGTCGGCCGGGCTGCCCAGGCCACCCCAGGTGTCGCGCTGCATGATCGCCGAGGCCGAGCGGTTCTCCACCTTGGTGTGGCCCACGCCGAAGTCCAGTGCGGAATAGTCGGCGAACGTGAACGTGCCGCGGCCCTGGTACTGCTGCACCTTGGACTTGTTGTAGCTGTTCTGGAACACCGAGCCGGTGACCAGTGCGTCGGATGCCTGTACGCCGCCCGGCGGCAGCGCGATGTTGATGATCGGCAGGTCGCCGCTGTAGTCCACCGTGGTCTTGCCGCGCACGAAGGCGGCCACGCCGAGCACGCCGGCCGAGCCGTACGGGCTGTCGGGCTTGGACTCTGCGGTGGAGTTGTGGAAATCGAAGGACAGGTCCAGCGCGTCGTTGACCGCCCAGTCCACGTTGAAGCCGAGCGAATCCATCGCGTTCTTCGTGGCCAGCTTCATGCCGCCCATCGACACGTCCGAATTGACCATGTCCTCGCTGTAGATGATCGGTGCCGACACCGGGCCGTTGGTCCAGGTGCTGTCGCCGGGGCCGTAGTTGAACCACACCGACAGTTCGCTGCGCTGCTGCTGCACCTTGTTCTCGACATAGGTGTAGTCCAGCGTGGTGGTGATGTTGTCGGCCGGTTTCCACTGGAAGGTGGCCTGCCCATTGGTGCGCTGGCGCTGCACGCCGTTGACGTTGTACGCGGTGTTCTGCGGGCGCGCGTACACGTCGGTCGGGCCCGGCCGGTTCTGGATGCGGTCCGAATAGCCCTGGCCCGGCTGCGGCAGTGCGCGCCAGTCGGTGCTTTCGTTGCCGTAGAACGTGGCCCAGCCCTCGGCCACGGTGGCCTGGTTGAAGCCCGAATCGCGCTCCTGGTGGCTGGCGCTCAGTGCCACACCGAAGCGCCCATCGGCGTAGGTCTGGCTGAAGATGCCCGACAGCTCGCCGGTGACGTTGGCACCCTGCAGGGTGCGCGGCAGGTTGTCGTTGGAGCTGTCGTTGACCGCCTTCAGGCCCAGGCTGATCACCGGCTCGGACTCGAGCGGGCGCATCGTCTTGATGTTGATGGTGGCACCGATGCCACCGGTCGGGGTGTCGGCGCGGGTGGTCTTGTACACCTCCACCGCCGAGATCGACTCGGAGGCGATGTTGGCGAAATCGAAGGACCGCGACCCGGACAGACCGCCGCCGCCGTTGCCAAGGTTGGAAGACGGCATCTGGCGGCCGTTGAGCAGCACCAGGTTGAAGTCCGGCCCGATGCCGCGCACGGTCACCTTGGAGCCTTCGCCGCTGGAGGTGCGGTCGATCGACACGCCGCTGATGCGCTGCAGCGACTCGGCCAGGTTGGTATCCGGGAACTTGCCGATGTCCTCGGCGACGATGCCATCGACCACACCCTGGCTGTCGCGCTTGAGGTTCATCGACGAGGTGAGGCTGCCGCGGATGCCGGTGACCTGCACCGTGTCCAGCGTGGTCGGATCCACGCCGTCTGCCGGCGCGGCCTGGCGGGCGGGCGGGTCCTGCGCCCAGGCCGGGCCGGCCAGGACAGCAAGCAGCGCGGACGTGAGCATCGCTTTGCGGGGTACGGCCTTGTACATCTTCATGGAAGCTCCCTCCCCAGGGAATCGGTAATGGCGGTCTGACGGCGTCTTGCACGGTTCAACGGCACACCCGGCCGGATTGGAGCCACGGTTGACAGCGTTGTCAACAAACCACGGCATGCGGCCTGTCCGCCGGTGCGCTGCCGTCGCATCCGGGATCGCTGCGTCCAGCGTTACGCAGACGCGTAAAACACGGCAATGCAGGGCAATCCATGCATATTTCCCGGGACGTGTCGCATCGGATTCAGTCGGAGCAGGTTGTGGTGCAGTGCAGAACGAAACTGCGCGAAGCGCGTCGGTGCTGCGCATCCCAAGCGCGGCGCAGCCATTGACCGGTTGTCTGACAGCGCTGGACAACCGTGACCGGAGCATGTTCCATGTGTGGCCGCCGCCTGGCCGGCTTTCCCAACCTGGAAGGACATGCAATGGACACTTCTGCTGCCGTTCGTGGGCAACATGTGCAACGCAATGGCGTTGCGCTGGCGGTCGTGACCGCCATTTTCTTCATGTGGGGCTTCCTCACCTGCCTCAACGACATCCTGATCCCGCACCTCAAGGCCGCCTTCGCGCTCACCTGGGTGCAGGCGATGCTGGTGCAGTTCACCTTCTTCGGCGCGTACTTCCTGATGTCGCTGCCGGCGGGCCGGCTGGTGGCCGCCGTCGGCTACAAGCGCGGGATCGTGGCCGGCCTGGCCATCGCCGGGCTCGGTGCCCTGCTGTTCTGGCCGGCGGCGCATGCCCACGTCTACGGCCTGTTCCTGGGCGCCCTGTTCGTCCTGGCAACCGGCATCACCGTGCTGCAGGTAGCGGCCAATCCGTACGTGGCGCTGCTGGGGCCGGAACGCACCAGTTCCAGCCGCCTGACCCTGGCGCAATCGATGAACGCGCTGGGCACCACGCTGGCGCCTCTGTTTGGTGGGCTGTTGATCCTGTCGGCCGAGCCGCGCACCGACGCGCAGCTGGCCCTGCTCCCGCAGGCCGAGGCGCTGGCCTACCGGGTTGCCGAGGCGCAATCGGTGCAGGTGCCGTACTTCGGGCTGGCGGTGGCGCTGTTCGTGCTGGCCGCCGCCATCTGGATGTTCCGCCTGCCCACCATTCCCGGTGTGGAGGAGGGCGCGGGCCAGGGCCGGCTGCGCGACGCGCTGCGCCATCCGCACCTGCGCTACGGCGTGCTGGCGATCTTCTTCTACGTGGGCGCCGAAGTCTCCATCGGCAGCGTGCTGGTCAACTTCCTGTCCATGCCCGGCATCGGCGAAGGGCTGACCGAGCAGGAAGCCACCCGCTACGTGTCGCTGTACTGGGGCGGTGCGCTGGTCGGACGCCTGATCGGCACGGTGCTGCTGGCGCAGATCGATCCGCGCCGTCTGCTCGGCCTGTTCGCGCTGGTGGTGATGGGGCTGCTGGGGGTCACCATGCTGGCCGGTGGCGGGCTGGCCAAGTGGGCGGTGGTCAGCATCGGTCTGTTCAACTCGATCATGTTCCCGACCATCTTCGCGCTGGCCATCGCACGCCTGGGCGCGTTGACCGGGCAGGGCTCCAGCCTGCTGGTGATGGCGATCGTCGGCGGTGCGGTGGTGCCTCTCGCAGTGGGCTGGGTGGCCGATCACCACGGGCTGCAGGTGTCGTTCCTGCTGCCGCTGCTGTGCTACCTGTACATCCTGTTCTACGCCTGGCGCGGCGCGCGGCACACCGCGTAACGCCGCTCAGCGCCGTCGCGGCGCGCGGGTCGATTCGCGGATCAGTACCGCATGGTCCACCGTGACCATGCGGCCGCCCTCGGGCGAGCGGATGCGTTCGATGAGCTGCTCGGTGGCGAGCTGGCCCATCGCCGAAGTCGGCTGCCGCACGGTGGTCAAGGCCGGGTAGATGTGCCCGGCGATGGGCGTGTCGTCGAAGCCGCAGACCGACAGGTCGCGCGGGATGCGCAGGCCGCGCTGGCCGGCCACACGGAACACCGCGGCGGCCATGTCGTCGTTGGCGGCGAAGATCGCGGTGGGCGGCTGGTCCAGATCCAGCAGTGCATTGGCCGCCACCACGCCGGACTCGAACGAGAACTCGCCGCTCACCACCAGCGTGGGGTCGTAGTCGATGCCGGCGTCCTTGAGTGCCTTGCGATAGCCGGCATGCCGCCACTGGCAGGCGCCATGCGCGCGCGGCCCCTTGATGTGCGCGATGCGCCGATGGCCCTGTGCGACCAGGTGGCCGATCAGCTCGACCACGGCGGTGGTTTCGTCCATGCGCACGCCGATGCGGCCGTCCGGATGGCGCGGGGCGATGCTGGTGAAGGGAATCTCGTGCTCTTCCAGATAGGACAGCACCACCGCGTCGTCGGTCAGCGGCGGGATCAGCACCACCCCATCCGGGCGCGAGTTCTCGAACAGCGCGGCGAGGTCGGGCAGGGTGGTCCGGCCGGTGCCGACCGGCCCCAGGATCAGGTTGTAGTGATGGGCATGGCAGGCCTCCAGCATTCCGTTCTGGATTTCCATCAGGTAGTTGCGCGACGGATTGTTGTAGACCAGCGCCAGCGCATACGAGCGTTGCCCGGCCAGGCTGCGCGCGGACAGATTGGGCTTGTAGCCCAACCGCGCGACCGCCGCCTGCACGCGATCGCGTGTTTCCACGCGCACGTTCGGCTCGTTGTTGAGCACGCGGGACACGGTCTTGATCGAAACGCCCGCAACTGCGGCGACATCCTCGATACGACTACGCATGGGGTGGAAGATCCTGTTGGAGGGCGGGTCGACGGATGCCGATGGTAGTGCGCCGGGGCGACCACCGTGTTGCCGATGCAGGCGGATGTTGCCATGACGCGGCGGTGTTTGGCGCCCCCGCCAATCCGTGCGGCGATGCAGCACCCCGGACCGGGGAAGGACATGCGCGCTCGGCCGCGATCCCCGTCACTGCTGGCGTAGCCCTGCGCAACGGGTCGGCGGCGGTTGACAGCGTTGCCGCGGCTTTGTATGACAGCGCTGTCAGACAGGGGCGCTGACCCGCACGATTTCGCCGCAACGACCGCAACGCGCACCGCGCGTGGTCGTCGGTCACGGCGGCGCCCACACCGATCGCGAGCCATTCCCACCGGAGGTAGATGTCGTGAACAGCCCCACCAAGACCCTGCTCGGCACCTGCCTGCTGCTGGCCCTGGCCAGCCCGGCACTGGCCGCCCCTGTCAGCGGTGAAACGTTGACGGACTGGCCGCGGGTGACCAGTGCGATCGCACCGGACCCGGTCCTTGAAGCACGGGTCCAGCAGATCCTCGCGCAGATGACGCTGGCGCAGAAGGTGGGGCAGATGACCCAACCGGAGATCAAGACGATCAGCCCCGCGCAGGTGCGGCAGTACTACATCGGTTCGGTCCTCAACGGCGGCGGCTCGTGGCCGGGCATGGACAAGCACGCGTCGGTGGCGGCCTGGCTGGCGCTCGCCGATGCCTACCGCGCCGCGTCGCTGGCGACCGATGCGAAGACGCCCATTCCGGTGATCTGGGGCACCGACGCGGTGCATGGGCACAACAACGTCTACGGCGCCACGCTGTTCCCGCACAACATCGGCCTCGGTGCCGCCGGCGATGCCGAGCTGATCGAGCGCATCGGCGAGGCGACCGCGCGCGCCACCCGCGCCACCGGCATCGACTGGGTGTTCGCGCCGACCCTGGCCGTGGCCCACGACCCGCGCTGGGGCCGCACCTACGAAAGCTTCTCGTCCGATCCGGCGCGCGTGCGTGAGTACGCACACGCCTACGTCAAGGGCGCGCAGGGACGCTTTGCCGATGACGGCAACGTGGTGGCCACTGCCAAGCACTACATCGGCGATGGCGCCACCGACCACGGCCGCGACCAGGGCGAGGCGCTGGTCGGCAAGGCCGCGATGATCAACGTGCACGGCCAGGGCTACTACGGTGCGCTGGGCGAGGGTGTGCAGACAGTGATGGCCTCGTTCAACAGCTGGAACGACCGCGCCGCCGGCATGGACTACGGCAAGATGCACGGCAGCAAGGCGCTGCTGACCGATGCGCTGAAGGACAAAATGGGCTTCGACGGCTTTGTGGTGTCCGACTGGAACGGCATCGCCCAGGTACCCGGCTGCCGCAATGACAGCTGCGCGCAGGCGATCAATGCCGGCATCGACATGGTGATGGTCCCCGACGACTGGAAGGCCTTCATCGCCAATACCATTGCGCAGGTGGAGAACGGCGAGATTCCGATGGCGCGCATCGATGATGCGGTCACCCGCATCCTGCGGGTCAAGCTGCGCGCCGGCCTGTTCAACCACACACCTTCCGACAGCCGCTACGCCGGCGACAGCAACGCGGTGCTGCACCGCGACCTGGCCCGCCGCGCCGTGCGCGAGTCGCTGGTGCTGTTGAAGAACGACAGCCACGTGCTGCCGCTGCGGCGCGATGCGCGGGTGCTGGTGGTTGGCAAGAGCGCCGACAGCCTGTCCGACCAGGCCGGTGGCTGGTCGCTGACGTGGCAGGGCACCGACAACACCAATGCCGATTTCCCGCACGCCGACTCGGTGCTGGGGGCGCTGCGCGCCGAGCTGGGCGATCGCCAGGTCACCTACAGCGCCGACGGCGCCGGGCTGGATGCAAAGCAGTTCGACGTGGTGGTGGCGGTGGTCGGCGAAACGCCGTACGCCGAAACCAACGGCGACATCCTGCATTCGGACAGCGTCAGCCACAGCCGTACCTACCCGCAGGACCTGGCGGTGCTGCGCGCCGCACAGGCGACCGGCAAGCCGGTGGTGACGGTGTATTTCTCCGGGCGGCCGATGTACACCAACGACCTGCTCAACCTGTCGCAGGCGTTCGTGGCAGCGTGGCTGCCGGGCACCGAGGGCAAGGGCGTCACCGACGTGCTGGTGGCCGGCAAGGACGGCAGGCCCGCGCACGATTTCCGCGGCCGCCTGAGCTTCCCGTGGCCGGGCGTTCCGTGTCCTGCACCGATCGACCAGCCCGATCCGACGCGGCCGCCGCTGTTCGCGCTCGGCTATGGCCTGCGCTATGCGGCACCGGGCAACGTGGCCCGCCTGCCCGAAGCCAACCCGGACAACTGCGGCGCGGTCACCACGCTGCCGATCTTCAACCGCGCCGACACCCCGCCGTTCGCGCTGCACGTGGCTGCGGCCGGCGCCACCCAGCCGCTGGGCAACGACCTCAACGCCACCCTGCGCTGGCCCACCGCCGCGCCGGTGGTACAGGTGCGCACCGTGCAGGTGAACACCCAGCAGGATGCCAAAGAGGTGACCTGGATTGCCCCCGCGCAGCTGGTCGCGCGCAGCAGTTCGCGCCGCAATCTCGGCGCGCTGGCCCGCAACGACGGCGCGCTGCAGTTCGACGTGCAGCTGGTGCAGCGCCCGACGTCGCCGGTGAAGGTGACCATGCAGTGCGGCACCGGCTGCGAAGGCGGGGTGGATATCGCGCCGGTGCTGGCCCGGTTGTCACCGGGGCAGAAGCAGACCGTCACCGTACCGCTGGCCTGCTTCGCCAGGCAGGGCGTGGACCTGGGCGCGGTGGAAGCGCCGTTCGTGGTGAGCGCGGATAAACCCTTCGCCGCCGCGTTCACCCAGGTGCGGGTGTCGGTGGATGCAGGCAAGGCGGCTGGGGCGGTGCGCTGCCCGTAAGGGAGGGGGAGGCTGCGTGCGCGTGCAACTTTTTGCATGGAATGTGCTTCTTTGCGCAGGAACACTGGCCGGCTTTGCAATGAGCCCTCCGCATGCGCCGTTTTCTGCAGACGCTACGCCTTCTTCCGTGCGCCACGATGCGTCCGCACTTCATCACGCCGCAGCTGGACCGGGTACGGGCACAGCTGCGCGCTGGCCAGTACGCCGCAGCGGACATGCAGATGGCGGCCCTGCTACCGGAAAGCCTGGAGCCCCTGATCGAGGCGCTGGCCAGGGAGCGGGGAGCGGCCGCGCTGGCTGACCGGTGGGCGCAGGCGGCGCCGCATTCGCGCCACGCCGAGGTGCTTGCTGCCCATGTCCACATCTGGGAAGCCTGGGTGCTGCGGGGTGAGGGCTATGTGCGGGACATTCCCCCGCTGCGACGGAAGAAGTTCGCCGAGGTCATGCTGCGCGGCCAGCAGCGCCTGCTGAAGATCATCGAGAACGATCCCGGCAACGCTCTGGCGCTGGCCGGCCTGATCCACTGCAGCATCGTGATCGGTGCAGGCGAGGAAAGCCGTCTGCGCTGGCTCAATCAGGCGATGGACGCGTCGCCTTTCCACTGCCCGGCATTGATCCGTTTCGCTCAGGGCACGCTTGAGCGCTGGGGTGGCGAGGATAACGAGCGGTACAGCTTCGCCAACTGGATCGTCGAGAATGCACCTGCCGGCAGCTGCGCGCATGTGGTGGTTGCCGACACCCTGTTCGACGATGCATTCATGGCCAGCGGAGAAGTTGAGGACATCCGCCTTCTTGCCCGCTGCACCGGCAATGCCGAAGACGCGGAATGGCTGCGCCGCGCGCTGCTGAAGTGGCTGGATGCGACGCCCGATACGCTGCGCCAGCGGGTGCACGATGTCATGCCCGCATACGACGAGAGTTTTCACAGCCTCTGCCTGGAACGTTTCGCGCTGGCCGCCTACTTCGCCGGTGCCAGAGAAGAGGCGCGCCTGCTGCTCACCGCACTCCGGGGCCGCCTGCAGGCAGGGGAGTGGGAAAACTTCATCGCCCCGACGCCGCTATGGTGGTATCCGTTCGCCTCCCGCACGCGCGGCATGCGACGTGTACACGATGCCGTCTGCCGTGATCTGGGCCTGGACCCCCGCGCCATCTGCGCGTAAGCCAGCGAGCTCCCTCGCTGTGGTGGCCGGGCAGGCCGGGGCTGCGGTTGTGGCGGGCCTCGCCTGGAGCCGGCCAGCGGCCGGCACTACCGGGTGTGGGTCGCGGCGCAGTGCACGGGGAATCTGAAATGCTGCGCCGTCTCCGCGTCGGGCCGCGGCTCCAGGAGCAGTATCCGGATGCGGTTGCGCCGACATTGCACGGTACCCCCGTAGGCCAGCGTGCGACCGGTCAGGCGCTCAAGCGCGAGGGTCATGGTGCCATCGGACAGATGACGCCGCGTATCCAGCAACGCCACCGCCACCAGGATTCCCCGGTCGCGCCGGAATCTGCCGCATCGCGCGCTGATGTGGATCTGACCGGGCTCGTGCTGGAGCAGCAGCGAGACGGCCTCGGCGATGGTGCGGTAGGTTGCCAGCTGAAGGCCGATGCTCAACTGGCACGGATCGCCGCCAAGCCGGTGCAGCATCAGCCGGTCGGTGTCTTTCCACGCCTCGTGGATCCCGCCGGTCTGCAGCGCCAGATACAGGCCGACATGCTCCAGCGATGTGGGATACACCATCGTGACTTGTTCGCGGAACTTCCGTGAATGCACCGCCGAAACGCGGCGAAGACTGCTGGCGAGATCCTGATGGCCCTGCGCGTCGAGCCAGTCTGAAAGGTCGTCCAGCGAATGCTCCAGGCCGTCACCCAGCTTCCTGATATCGAGCGCACGCGTGCGCAGATCCATCTCGGCGGCGATGTGCGTATTTCGTGCGAGTGAGATGGCGTTTCTGCCATCCTGATCCGTGGATCGATACCGACGATAGTAGTACGAAAGGCATGATCCGACGGCCAGAAGCGCGATGCCCACTACTGCCAGATTCTGTTGTACGGAGAATGCTGCTGGATCAAATGATTCTGCTACGCCTGTGGATGGCATCGTCAAACGCACGATCAGGCTCCATAGCGGCACGCTGATGGCTGCACCCCGCCAGCCATGCATGCAGGTCAATGCGACGGCAGGAAGCGCCATCAACAGCAGCAGGTCGGTCTTCGTAGCCGGCGAATCGGCGGGGATGAGATGCGCAAGAACACCGAGCATGATCATCAGGATGAGGCAGGCGGAGGTCGGCAAGACATGCCCCTTCGTCACCGCTGAGTCGGTATGTCGTTTGCTCCACAGCAGGGCAAGTGGGGCGATCGTCAGAATTCCGATGAAGTCACCGACGAGGAAGCGCGTCAACTTGGCGTCCAATGCCGTGACGGGTGGGGTAGACCAAAGGACGTGGGAGAGGCCGAGGTTGAGTGATGTGACAGCCGCTGTCGAGGCGGCTGCGACCGAGATCAACCATATGTCGGTCTCTGAGCTCATCAGCTTGCGATGCAGGTGGACAATCAACATCACGGCTGGCATCAGCAAGGCAGACCCAAGTACGACCCACTCCATCCCGTACTTCTCGACCATCGGATAGCGCGCGTAGGCGAAGTAGCAGTATTCGCCGAAAAGCAGGTAGAGCCAGTACCTGTACGGGCAGATCAACAGTGCCGCTATGCGAATGCCTGCAGGAAGAAAGAACTGATCCACTGATGCCTCGCGCGCGGCCCAGTAGGCGAGTGCGTATATCAGCGCGATGGCCAATCCGTAGGGGTAAATGCGAAAGCTGAGTTGCCGTGCATCCTTCCACCGCTCCATTCGCATCCACTCCTCCGTGTCATTGCGGTCGGACTGCCGCTGGTCCAGCGCGAGGCCGGGCGGTGTCTGCTCCACACGGTATGCGCAATGCATGAGGTGGGTTATCGGAATTTGACGAAAGTGCGCGCTTGAGGATTGCTGCGGTTTCGAACCTGCCGCGTGGTGATCGTTCGATCGATCGGGCGTTTCGTAGCATTCCTACTGTCTTGCGGGATACGCACGCATACGATGTTTAGCGGCGCTGTCGCCGTTCGGATCTGGAGGTCGAGGTGAGGTCTATTAACATCTACTGCGCGATGTCGATACTTGCATTGTCGGCGGTGCCGATGCCGGGGAGAGCACAGCTCAGCGATGATCATGGAATAAAACTGGCGGCGCAGGGACTGGGACAGGCGCATCCCTCAGCAGTGAGCATGAGTCACGATCCGAACTGGGTGGTGTACGGGTTCGAACGAGATGGCATTTCCTATTATCAGGTGAACGATCTGGCCGGGCGCGTTCACGTCGTCGTGGGCCGCGCGGGCGATACGTTCTGGGCGTTGCCCGCTGGCGATGTACCTTTCCGCGCCTCCCTGCCTTCGCGTCGGGTGAGCTTGCCGGATGGTGCGACGGGCGCGGTCGTTCTGCGCCAGCCGGAGTTCTCGATTCTGCGCTATGAGGCCAGTGGCGATGCCGTGTGGTCGATCGAAGTCCCGGGCGAGGTCCGATAAGCTGAAATGCCGCTGGATGCTGCTCCAGCGCGCCGCGCTGGTGGTCATCCATGATCTGACTGAAGCGCAAGGGGATGCCTGGAGCCGGCCAGCGGCCGGCACTACCGGGTGTGGATTGCGACTTCGCTACGTGGATGCTCAGGCGCGCCAACAAAAAAGGCCCCGCAATGCGGGGCCTTCTCTGTTCGTCTGAAACGCGGATCAGCGCTTCATCGACCCGAAGAACTCGTCGTTGGACTTGGTGTTCTTCATCTTGTCGAGCAGGAACTCCATCGCGGCGATTTCGTCCATCGGGTGCAGCAGCTTGCGCAGGATCCAGATCTTCTGCAGCAGCTCCGGCTCGATGAGCAGGTCTTCGCGGCGGGTGCCCGAACGGTTGATGTCGATGGCCGGGTACACGCGCTTTTCGGCGATGCGACGGTTCAGGTGCACTTCGCTGTTGCCGGTGCCCTTGAACTCTTCGTAGATCACTTCGTCCATCTTGCTGCCGGTGTCGACCAGCGCGGTGGCGATGATGGTCAGGCTGCCGCCTTCTTCAACATTGCGCGCGGCACCGAAGAAGCGCTTCGGGCGATGCAGGGCGTTGGCGTCCACACCACCGGTGAGCACCTTGCCGGAGCTGGGCACCACGTTGTTGTAGGCACGTGCCAGGCGGGTGATCGAGTCGAGCAGGATCACCACGTCCTTCTTGTGCTCGACCAGGCGCTTGGCCCGTTCGATCACCATCTCGGCAACCTGCACGTGGCGGGCAGCCGGTTCGTCGAAGGTGGAGCTGATGACTTCGCCGCGCACGGTGCGCTGCATTTCGGTCACTTCTTCCGGACGCTCGTCGATGAGCAGCACGATCATGTGCACGTCCGGATGGTTGGTGGTGATCGCCGTCGCCACCTGCTGCATCAGCATGGTCTTGCCGGCCTTGGGCGGGGAGACGATCAGCGCGCGCTGACCCTTGCCCTGCGGTGCCATCAGATCCAGGATGCGGCCGGTGATGTCTTCGGACGACCCGTTGCCGCGTTCCAGGGTGAAGCGCTTGCGCGGGAACAGGGGGGTCAGGTTCTCGAACAGCACCTTGTTCTTGGACGCTTCCAGCGGCTCACCGTTGATGGTGTCCACGATCGACAGCGCGAAGTAGCGCTCGCCGTCCTTCGGGAAGCGGATGCGGCCGGACAGGTGGTCGCCGGTGCGCAGGTTGAAGCGGCGGATCTGGCTGGGCGAGATGTAGGTGTCGTCCGGGCCGGCCAGGTAGCTGGCTTCGGCGGCACGCAGGAAACCGAAGCCGTCCGGCAGGATTTCCAGCACGCCGTCGGCGGCAACGCCGTCGCCGTGGCGGGTCAGCACCTTCAGCAGGGCGAAGATCACGTCCTGCTTGCGGGCACGCGCCACGCCTTCGGAGATCTGCAGCTGCTCGGCAATCTCCAGCAGCTTCTGCGCCGGCATGCGCTTGAGGTCGCTCAGCGAATAGACCGGGAAGCCTTCGGGCACGTTGGCCTGCTGGCTGCGCACGAACGGCTGCTGCGGTTCGTTGTTGTCCTGCGGCATGCCGTCATCGTTGTAGCGATCGCCACCGCGGTTGCGGTCGCGGCGATTGCGGAAACGGTCGCGGCGGTTGCCTTGGCCCTGACCCTGGCCTTGGCCCTGGTTCTGACCCTGGCCCTGCTGGTACGGGTTCTGCCCGCCCTGCTGGTTCTGGTGCCGGCCATTCTGGTTGCGCTGGCCACCGTCGCCGGTGTCCTGCTGACCACCGCCCTGGGCGGGCGATGCGTCGCCACCGGCAGAGGCTGCCGGGGCCGATGCCTGCGGGGCTGCCGGAGCGGCAGCGGCCGGCGCCGGCGCGTCAGGCGCGGCAGCCAGGGGCAGGGCAGGTTGTGCGGGGGGGGAACCGGCGTCGGTCGCGGTGGCGGCCTTGGCAACACGCGGCTTGCGCACGCGCTTCTCGGCGGGCGCGTCAGCGCTCCCGGGTTCGGAAGTAGTGATATCGGACAAGTGCTGGATTCCTCGCTAGAAGGTGCGAGCGCCCGGCAGGGCGGCGAACGTTGGGAAAGGATCTGGAAGAAACTGCGTCCAGAAGATGCGGCGCGCGAATGCGGCCGGATATGCCGACACTAACACCGGCTCGCGGCGGCGCGCAAGCCGGGTGGGGCAGGGTCATTCATGCGGGCGACGGGCCCGCGGGCAGCCGGATCAACCGGCTGCCTGCTGCGATCAGGCCAGGGCCTTGTCGAGCATGCCGGCCAGCTGGGCCTTGCCGACCGCGCCGATCTGCTGGGCCTGGACTTCGCCGTCCTTGAACACCAGCAGCATCGGAATCGAGCGCACGTGGTACTTGGCGGCCAGCGCACGGTTCTGGTCCACGTTGACCTTGGCGATCTTGGCGCGGCCGTTGTAGGCGTCGGCCAGTTCGTCCAGGGCGGGGGCGATCATCTTGCAGGGACCACACCACTCGGCCCAGAAATCGACCAGGACCGGCTCCTTGGAATTCAGCACGGTGCTATCGAAGTCGGCATCGCCGACATGTACAACCTTGTCGCTCATCTTGGTTTCTCGTCTGGAAATGCACCCGGCCAGGCCGGAGGAGGTTGAACCTGGACGACGCCTGGTGGGCGCCTTCCCCGTCTGCTGCCTCGTGGCCGCGTGGGCGGCCAGCGGTGCGTCAGGCCGGTTGCCTGGACGCGCACGGCGGGCAGTGTACCCCTATCGTCGCGGGCGGACAGATGCGGGTTGGAAAGAAGCGTCCCGTAGCTGTTGCCTCACTCTGCCGGGGCTGGCCTGTCTGATATGCGGGCCGGGCACGACGCCTTCCAGCCCCGCCGGGCGCCTCGTTCAACTGGCGTCAGGGGCGATGAAGGCGGTGTCCTTTATGGCGTCTCGCAGGTGGCTGCGACGGGTGAGCCCGGTTTGGCGCCGACATTGCGCTAAACTGCGCCATTGTGCGGCGCCCCTGGACCCCCGGTCCGGCCCCGCCAACACCCGGCGCAGGGGCCGCAATGGCGACGGTGCCCTCCAAGAATGCTGCAAGCCAGCCGCACCTCTGCCGGCTGGCCTTACCAAGACGGACTCATGAGCGACAAACCGCTGACCGATTTGACCTTCTCCTCCTTCGAGCTGCATCCGGCCCTGCAGGCTGGCCTTGAAGGCGCTGGTTTCACCCGCTGCACCCCGATCCAGGCACTGACCCTGCCGGTGGCTCTGCCCGGTGGCGACGTTGCCGGCCAGGCCCAGACCGGTACCGGCAAGACCCTGGCGTTCCTGGTCGCGGTGGTCAACCGCCTGCTGACCCGCCCGGCGCTGGCCGACCGCAAGCCGGAAGACCCCCGCGCGCTGATCCTGGCCCCTACCCGTGAGCTGGCCATCCAGATCCACAAGGATGCGGTCAAGTTCGGCTCGGACCTGGGCCTGCGCTTCGCGCTGGTCTATGGCGGCGTGGACTACGACAAGCAGCGCGAGATCCTGCAGCAGGGCGTGGACGTGATCATCGCCACCCCCGGCCGCCTGATCGACTACGTCAAGCAGCACAAGGTGGTCTCGCTGCACGCCTGCGAAATCTGCGTGCTCGACGAAGCCGACCGCATGTTCGACCTGGGCTTCATCAAGGACATCCGCTTCCTGCTGCGCCGCATGCCCGAGCGCACCACGCGCCAGACCCTGCTGTTCAGCGCCACGCTCAGCCACCGCGTGCTGGAGCTGGCCTACGAGCACATGAACGAGCCGCAGAAGCTGGTGGTGGAAAGCGAGTCGATCACCGCGGCGCGCGTGCGCCAGCGCATCTACTTCCCGGCCGACGAAGAGAAGATTCCGCTGCTGCTGGGCCTGCTGTCGCGCAGCGAAGGCGCGCGCACGATGGTCTTCGTCAACACCAAGGTGTTCGTCGAGCGCGTGGCCCGTTCGCTGGAGCGTGCCGGCTACCGTGTCGGCGTGCTGTCCGGCGACGTGCCGCAGAAGAAGCGCGAGAGCCTGCTCAACCGCTTCCAGAAGGGCCAGCTGGAAATCCTGGTGGCCACCGATGTGGCCGCGCGCGGCCTGCACATCGACGGCATCAAGTACGTCTACAACTACGATCTGCCGTTCGACGCGGAAGACTACGTGCACCGCATCGGCCGTACCGCCCGCCTGGGCGAGGAAGGCGATGCGATCAGCTTCGCGTGCGAACGCTACGCGATGGGCCTGCCGGATATCGAGGCCTATATCGAGCAGAAGATTCCGGTCGAAGCGGTCACCAGCGAGATCCTGACCTCCCTGCCGCGTCCGGAACGCGCACCGCTGCCCGAGGGCGAAGCGGACGGCGACGAAAATGAAAGCGTGGGCCAGATCTTCCGCGAGGCGCGCGAAGCGCGTGCCGCCGAAGAGCAGCGCCGTGGCGGTGGCAGCAGCCGCGGCGGCAAGCCGTCCGGTGGCCGTGGCGAACGCCGTGGCCCGGGCGAGCGCAGCGCCGATGGCAAGCCGCGCCGCGAACGCAAGCCGCGTGTGGAAGGCGAGCAGCCGGCCGCCGAGGCCGTGGCCGACGCGCCGCGCCCGGCACCGGCGCCGGCCCAGGCCGATGCGCCGTCGGCCGCGACCAGCCCGGCTGTCGAAGGCGAGCGCGCACCGCGCAAGCGCCGTCGTCGCCGTCATGGCCGTCCGGTTGAAGGTGCCGCCGAAGGCAGCGCCGCCCAGCCGGTGACCCCGGTGCAGGTGGCCGCCAAGCCGATGCGCACCGCCGCACCGGCCGCCGATGCGGGCGCATCGTTCCTGACCCGCATCGGCCGCAAGATCCGCCGGATGCTGTCGGGCTCATAAGCCCTGACACGGGCAGCACCCGACCAACGGTCGGGTGGCATGCCGGGGGTGCCGACCAACGGTCGGCACCTGTTGTAGACGCGAGCCGTCTACCCCCCACCTGCACGCCGCCATCCTCGTCCTGCATAATCAGGGGATGAGCGTCCTGCGTTTTGACAATGTCAGCAAACAATATGCCGGCGGCCACCAGGCACTGGTGGACGTCAGCTTCGACGTCGCCCCCGGCGAGATGCTGTTCGTTACCGGTCACTCCGGTGCGGGCAAGAGCACGCTGCTGAAGTTGATCCACCTCGACGAGCGGCCCAGCCGCGGCGCGGTGCTGTTCGACGAACGCAACCTGCTCAAGGTGCGCGGCGGCAGCATCCCGCGGCACCGTCGCGAGGTGGGTGCGGTCTACCAGGACCACCGCCTGCTGATGGACCGCAGCATCGCCGAGAACGTCGCCCTGCCGTTGATCCTGCGCGGCACACGCCGTGCCGAGATCGGCAAGCGGGTGCGCTCGGTGCTCGAACGCATGGGCCTGGGCCATCGCGAGAAGGCGCTGCCGTCCCAGCTGTCGGCCGGTGAGCAGCAGCGCGTCGGCATCGCCCGGGCGATCGTTGGCGAGCCCAAGCTGCTGGTCGCCGACGAACCGACCGGCAACCTCGATCCCACCCTCGCCGCAGAGATCATGGCGTTGTTCGCCGAGCTGCCCGAGCGCGGCACCAGCGTGCTGGTGGTCAGCCACGACCTGGCCCTGCTCCGGCACATGCGCAAGCGCGTGCTGATCCTGGACCACGGTCGCCTGATCGACGACATCTCGCCGCAGGACCTGGCCGAATGAGCGCACCGACCAACAAAGAAGCCGCGGCACCTTCGCGCCTGGGCGTGTGGCTGCACCACCACGGCCACAGCGTGGTGTTCAGCCTGGGCCGAGCGTGGCGCAAGCCGTGGGCGACGCTGCTCACGGTGATGGTGATGGCGCTCGCCCTGGCCCTGCCGCTGGGCCTGTCGATCGCGCTGGACAACCTCAAGCACTTCGCCGGCAGCGTGCAGCAGTCGCGCGATATCAATCTGTTCCTGAAGACCTCGGTGGATGCCGCCGGTGCCGGCCAGGTGGCCGAGACGCTGCGTGGGCGCGCCGATGTGTCCGCCGTGGTGCTGCGCACGCCGGCCGACGGCCTGGCCGAGCTGCGCGACAGCGCCGGGCTGGGCGAGGCGATCGACGCGCTGAACGACAATCCGCTGCCGACCCTGTTGATCGTCACGCCGACCCAGGGCACCGACGATGCGCGCCTGGCGCAGTCGCTGGAAGGGCTGCCGCAGGCCGACCTGGTGCAGCACGATGCGCTGTGGCGCAAGCGTCTGGATGCGTGGCTGGAGTTCGGCACGCGCCTGGTGCAGGTGCTGTCGGTGCTGCTGGGGGTGGGGGCCGCGCTGGTGGTGGGCAACACCGTGCGCCTGGACATCCAGGCGCGCCGCGATGAAATCGGCGTGCTGCAGCTGCTGGGCGCCAGCGATGGCTTCATCCGCCGCCCGTTCCTGTATCTGGGCGCGTGGTACGGCCTGGGCGCCGGTGCGATCGCACTGGGCCTGATCGGCGTGGCGGGGCTGGCACTGCGCCCGCCGCTGAGCGCGCTGTCGCAGAGTTACGGCAGCCCGTTCGTGCTGCATGGGCTGGACCTGTTGCATTCTTCGCTCGTGCTGGCCGGCACCGTGGTGCTGGGCTGGCTGGGCGCGTGGCTGGTGACGGGGCATTTCCTGCGCCAGACCCGTCCGACCGAAACCTGAGGCCCGCATGCGCCCGCAAGCCCTGAAGCACCTGGTGGACGACGCACCGCGCGTGATGGTCGTCGACGGCTCCAAGCTGGTCCGCAAACTCATCGCCGACGTGCTGCAGCGCGAGCTGCCGGCGGTGGACGTGGTGGGCTGCGCCAGCATCGAAGAGGCGCGCGCGGCACTGGCGGCCGGCCCGGTCAGCCTGGTCACCACCTCGCTGACGCTCAGCGACGGCGATGGGCTGGCGCTGGCGCGGCTGGTGCGTGAAACCGCGGGCCAGGCCTACGTGCCGGTGATCGTGGTGTCCGGCGACGCGCAGCAGCACCTGGAGCAGCGCCGCTTCACCGAGTACGTCACCGACTATTTCGACAAGGCGCTGGGCCATGAGGCCTTGGCCACCTTCATCCGTGGCTACGTGCAGCCGGAGACGATTCCCGGCGCGACGATCCTGTATGTGGAAGACAGCCGGGTGGTGGCAGAGGCTACCAAGCGAATGCTGGAGCGGCAGGGCCTGAACGTGCTGCACGTGCTGACCGCCGAGGACGCCTTCGCGCTGCTCACCGCCGAATCGCTGGGCCGCAGCAGCCACCGCATCGACCTGGTGCTGACCGACGTGACCCTCAAGGGCGAGCTGAGCGGGCGCGATGTCGTGCAGCGCGTGCGCGTGGACTTCGGCTACGGCAAGCGCCGCCTGCCGGTGCTGGTGATGACCGGCGACGGCAACCCGCTCAACCAGTCCGGCCTGCTCCAGGCCGGTGCCAACGACCTGGTGCAGAAGCCGATCGAAGAGCGGCTGCTGATCACCAAGGTGCTGTTCCAGCTGCGGCTGGCCCGACTCAACGAAAAACCCGTGGTGCGATGAACGACGACGTACAACCGAGCATCCAGCTCGAGCCGAGCTGGAAGGCACGGGTCGGGGAGTGGCTGCTGCGACCGGACATGCGCGAGCTGTCCGGCTTCCTGCGCCAGCGCAAGGCCGCCGGTGCGCGGGTGTTCCCGCCGGGCCCGCAGATCTTCGCGGCGTTCGACGCCACGCCGTTCGAGCAGGTCAAGGTGGTCATCCTCGGGCAGGACCCGTACCACGGCGCCGGGCAGGCGCATGGCCTGAGCTTCTCGGTGATGCCGGGCGTGCCGGTGCCGCCGTCGCTGCTGAACATCTACAAGGAAATCGAGGCCGACCTCGGCCTGCCGCGCCCGGACCACGGCTGCCTGCTGCCGTGGGCGCAGCGTGGCGTGCTGCTGCTCAACGCCGTGCTGACGGTGGAGGAGGGCAAGGCCGGCGCGCACCAGCGGCGCGGGTGGGAAGGCTTTACCGACCATGTGGTGGACACGCTCAACCGCGAGCGCGAGGGCCTGGTGTTCGTGCTGTGGGGCGCCTACGCGCAGCAGAAGGGCAAGGTGATCGACACCGGTCGCCACCGCGTGCTCAAGGCCCCGCACCCCTCGCCGCTGTCGGCCCACCGTGGCTTCCTCGGCTGCCGGCATTTCTCGGCCGCCAACGAGTACCTGCGCCGGCGCGGGCACAGTGCCATCGACTGGTCGCTGCCGCCGCGCGCGCAGCTCGGGCTGGACTGACTCAGTCGTTCAGCATTTCGATGATCGCGCGCGCCACCTGGCGTTTGCGCGCGGGCATGCGCCGCCACAACGACAGAATCTCGGTTTCCTGTGCGCAGCGTGCGGGATCGGCGGGAGGCGATCCCGCCAGCGGCAGGTCGGTGCCGTCCTCCGGTCGCCCCGGCCCACGGCCGGTCGCCAACCATTCAAAATAGACTTGCGTCACAATTGCGACGCGGGCAAGGTGTTGCACGCTGGGAAAGGTGCCCCCTTCCCGTTCCCACTGCGTCACCGCGCTGCGGCGCACGCCGGTTTCCAACGCCAACTGCGATTGCGATAGCCCGGCAGTTAATCGTGCCCGGCGGATTCTGTCGCACATGGCCTGCATTTTTGCCCCCTTCCCCGGTTTAGGTAAGCGTTGCTTCCGTGTAAGCGATTCTTTTCCTGTCTGTACAGAACTGCTTTCCTGCCCTGCTGCGCGAGGGAAAACCGCCGATCGCCTGCCCGCCAGCAAGCGGTACTGCCCCCGACTTTCACGCCGTCTTGTTTGACGGAATTTTGTGGTCCCCGCATTAATCGGCCCGAACCGGACATAAACGCATTCCACAACGGAAAGCGGACACCGGCAGGGTTCGATCGGTAGGGCGGCGGAGTTAATCCACCGCCGCGGTCGGTTTCTGCCCCGAAACGGCGGAGACGCATGCATGGTTAATGTGAAAGGCGTGAACGTTTCGTCATTGCGCTGGCGCGCGCTGCTGCTGCTCGCCCTGCTGACGGTGCTTTCCTGCCTTGGCCGGGTGCAGGCGCAATCGGCCTGTTCTTCCGGCGCCTGCGTCAGCGCGGGCCCACGGCTGGCGTCGATCGACTCCACCCAGAGCCCGCTGCTCAACCTGCTGTTCGGTGCGCTGCTGCCGGGCACCAGCCTCAATCTCAGTGTGGCCGACTGGAACAACCTGGCCGGCGCCAACATCAACCTCAATGCGCTGCTGACCCAGCTCAACGGCGGCGTGGTGGTCAGCGACCCCAGCCAGGTGCTCAACACCAGCATCACCCTGGGCCAGCTGCGCGCGGCGATGGTGCAGGTGCTGCAGGCCGACGGCCAGACCGCCGCGGCCAACGTGCTCAACGCGCTGCCGCTGGGCGTGGCGGGCACCTCCGGCAGCATCCGCCTGGCCGACATCCTGCAGATCGCGCTGCCGACCGGATCGCTGGCGACGGTGCGCCTGAACGTACTGGACCTGATTACCGGCGGGGTGCAGCTCTACAACTTCCGCAACGTGCTGACCACGCCCACCCCGATCACGGTCAATACCGCCGCGCTCGGCCTCAACGGTGTGGCCAACGTACGGCTGTGGCTGCAGGTGGTGGAACCGCCGGTGTACAGCTGCGGTGCGGTGGGTACCTCGTTCCACAGCGCGGCAATCCGCATCAAGCTTGATATGGATCTGGTGCAGGGCCTGAACACCGGCACGCTCAGTGCCGCGCTCAGCGGTCTCAACCTGCTGGGCGTATCGCTGTCCAACACCAGCATCAGCGCCGATGTGCTGCACCTGCAGGTGTATGCCGATGTGGCGCGCGCCGAAGGCTCGATCTCGGCGGTCAACCTGGTCGGCAACGCGGTCACCCTGCAGGCGCGTCCGGGCCTGGTGAACCTCTACGTGGGCCAGATCAGCGATGCGACCTTCTTCAACCGCACCACGGTGCTGACCGACACCGCGCTGACGGCAGCCACGCTCACCTCGCTCAGCGTGCGGGTGCGGGTGTCGGCCAATGTGCTGGGCCTGATGACGCCGATCGCCGACATCACCATTCCGTTGACGGTGAGCATCCGCAGCTTCGCCACCGCCACCCCCGCACTGCAGAGCGCCAGTTTCACCGGCCCCTATCCACAGACGCGCACCTTGTCTGCCGGCACGGTCAGCGCGGCGACGATGGTCTCCACCCTGGTCAACTCGCTGAGCATCCAGGTCACCAGCGGCAACCCCACGGTCACGCTGCTCGGTGGCATCCCGTTGCCGCTGGCGGTGGCCGACCTGGTCAACGGGATCGTCAACACGCTGCTGACCCCGATCCGGGCGCAGGTCAACACGCTGGTCACACCGGTGCTGACCGCAGTGCTGGGCGGGGTGGTGGACAACGTGCTGGGCCTGCTCGGCATCCGCATCGGCCAGGCGGTGTTCACCGTCGAAGGCGTGACGCAGGCCTGCGCGGCCACGCTGCAGCTGGTCAAGGACCTGCAGCCGACCAGCGACACCGGCCGCTTCAATCTCTCCATCACCTACAACGGCAGCACCGTCGGCTCGGCCAGCAACGTGGGCAACAACGGCGCCACCGCAGCGGTGATCACCGTACCGGGCGGCAGCTATGCGCTGGCCGAGGCGGCGGCTGCCGGCACCACGCTGGGGCGCTATGCCAGCACCTGGCAGTGCGTTGACCAGAACAGCACGGTGGTGTCGTCCGGGAGCGGTGGCAGCTTCACCCTGCAGGCGCCGGCGATGACGGCGACGGCGGTGACCCTGGTCTGCCGCATCACCAATCGAACGCGCCAGGCCGACCTGTCGATCACCAAGAGCGACGGCAGTGGCAGCTACACACCCGGCGGTACCGCGACATACACGCTGCTGGTCAGCAACGGGGGGCCCGATGCGGTCACCAACGCCGTGGTCACCGACAGCCTGCCCAACGGCGCCACGCTGCGCGCCGCATGGACCTGCAGCGCCACCACCGGCAGCACCTGTGCGGCGGCCAGTGGCGGTGCGGTTGGCGGCAACGCGGTCAACGTCGGGGTGAACCTGGTCAACGGGGGCCAGGCAACGATCACGGTACCGGTCAGCTTCAGCAACAACCCGGGCGCGTACTAGCGCCCGGTGCGGCACCGCAGTGGCGCGGGACGTCCCTGCGCCGGGGAATGCAGCAACCACCACCGTCGATGCGCCCCTACCGGGCCTTCGGCCGCTTTCGAGGATGAGCGCATGGCAGCAACCGGCACGCACAGCAGGGCACGCATGGCTTCGGCCAGCATCGCGCGCGCGATGGCCCTGTTGGCGTTGCTGCTGCCGCCGCCCCTGCTGGCACAGAGCTACCCCAATCCGCTGACCAATACCGCCACCGTCACCGCGCCGGCCGACGTCGGCGACCCGGCGCTGGGCAACAACACCGCCAGCGACGCCAACGCGCTGGCCGTGCAGGCACAGCTGAGCGTGACCAAGGCGCTGCTCAGCGCCAGCCCGGTGGCGGCCGGTGGCGCGGTGCAGTACCGCATCCAGGTCAGCAATGCCGGCCCATCGGCGGCGGCCGGGGTGGGCGTGGTCGACAGCGTGTCGTCGCTGCTCACCGCTGTCACCTGGACCTGCCAGGGCACCACGGCGGCATCGTCGTGCGCGCAGCCCAGCGGCAGCGGCAATGCGATCAACGTACAGGTCAATGTCGCCGTGGGCGACAGCGTGGTGCTGCTGGTCAATGCCACCGCGCCGACGTCCACGCCGGCCACGGTTCCGGCCAACAGCGTGTCGCTGGTGCTGCCGCCGGGCACCACCGATCCCACCCCGGGGGACAACACCGCCACTACACCGGCCGTGCCGGTGCAGCCCAATGCGCTGGTCGCCAACAACGATGCGTTCGCCACGGCCATTTCGTCGGCCACCGGCGGCACCACGCCCACCGTGCTCGCCAACGACACGCTCAACGGCGCGCCGGTCAACGGTGCGGCGCTGATCATCTCGCTGCAGAACGCACCGGCCGGCTTCACCATCAACAGCGCCGGCGTGATCGCCGTGCCTGCTGGTGCGGCGGCGGGCGCCACCACGCTCACCTACCAGATCTGCGAGAACACCTCGCCGACCAACTGCGCGAGCGCGACCGCGAGCCTGGTGATTGGCCCCACGGCCGTGAACGACAGCTTCAACGCCGTCGGTGGCGCCGCGTCGCTCAGCGGCAGCGTCGCCGGCAACGACAATGCGCCGGCCGGCGCGGTCTTCAGCGCCATCGGTACACCGCCGGCCGGGTTGACCGTCACCACCGCCGGCCTCTTCACGTATGCACCTGCCGGCGGGATCAGCGCGGGAACCACGTTCCAGTACCAGGTGTGCCTGCCGGCGCCGAATGGCACCGTGTGCGCCATCGGCACGGCCACGATCGTGGTCAATGCCAATGCGCTGGTCGCGGTCGACGACAGTTTCGCCACGCCCCTTCCTGCCGGCGCTGGCGGCCTGACCCCGACGGTGTTGACCAACGACACCTTCAACGGCGGTGCGGTGCCGCAGGCGCAGGTGACGCTGTCGCTGGTCGGCGCACCGACCGGCTTCGCGATCAATGGCAATGGCACGATCCAGGTGCCGGCCACGGCCGCCGCCGGGCCGCTGTCGCTGACCTACCGCTTCTGCGAAAACGCGCTGCCCGGCAACTGCGCCACCGCCACGGCCTCCCTGATCGTCAGCCCGGATGCGGTCAACGACAGCGTGTCCACGCCGGGCGGCGGGCAGCCGGTGGCCGGCAGCCTGGCCACCAACGACAACATCGCCAGCGGGTCCACCTACACGCTGGCCACCGCGCCGACCCGCGGCGCCGTGGTGGTCAACGCCGATGGCACCTTCAGCTACACGCCCACCGGCGGCAACACCGGGCCGGACAGCTTCACCTACCGGGTGTGTCTGCCTACGCCGAACGTCGGGGTCTGTGATACCGCCACCGTCAGCGTGAATGTGCTGGCCAACCAGCTGCTGGCCGCGAACGATCTGTTCGTCACGCCGGTCCAGCCGGGTACCGCCACGTCTGCAAGCCTGCTGGCCAATGACACCTTCAACGGTGCCGCCGTCGTGCCGGGCACGGTCACCCTGACCCTCACCGGTGCGCCGGCCGGCTATGCCGTCAATGCGGGCGGGCAGGTGCTGGTACCGGCCGGCGCCGCCGCCGGTGCGGTGGCCTTCGGTTACCAGCTGTGCGAACAGGCCGCGCCGGCCAACTGCGCCACCGCGACCGTGCAGCTGGTGGTCGCGCCCGATGCCGTCAACGACACCTTCGTGGCGACGGCGGGCGTGCCGTTTGCGGCGACCGTGTCCGGCAATGACAACGCGCCGGCCGGCGCGCAGTTCAGCCTGCTCGGCGTGGCCGCACACGGCAGCGTGACGGTCAATGCCGATGGCAGTTTCACGTACCTGGCCCAGTCCACGTACACCGGTCCGGACAGCTTCAGCTACCAGCTCTGCCTGCCTGCGCCCAATGGCGGGGTATGCGATACCGCGACGGTGACGATCAATGTGGCTGCCGGCGTGATCGCGGCCAACGACGACGATTTCAGCGCCACGCCGCTGACAGGTGCCGGCGGTCTCACCGCCAGCGTGCTGGGCAACGACACCTTCAATGGCGCCGCAATCGCGCCCGCGCAGGCCGCACTGTCGCTGATCAACGCGCCGCCGGCCGGCTACACGCTGGAACCCAACGGCCAGCTGCAGGTGCCGGCGGGTGCACCGGCCGGCCCGGTGACGCTGACCTACCAGCTGTGCCAGGCCGGCACGGGCAACTGCGATACCGCCACCATCGCGGTGGTGATCGCGCCCGATGCGGTGGCTGATGCCTTCACCACGCGGGTCGGGCGGCCGGTGAGCGGCAACGTGGCGGTGAACGACAACGTGGCTGCGGGCACGACCTTCACCGTGGCCGGCGCCACCCCGGCCGGCCTGGTGTTCACTGCGGACGGCAGCTTCACGTACACGCCGCCGGCGCAGTTCACCGGCACCGTCACCTTCGACTACCGGGCGTGCCTGGCCGCGCCGCTGGCGACGGTCTGTGATACCGCCACGGTCACGCTCAACGTCAACGCCGGCACCCTGGTCGCCAACGACGACGACTTCCGCGCGGCCGTGCTCAATCCCGCCGTGGGCGGCACCACCACCAGCGTGCTGGCCAACGACACCATCAACGGGGCGGTTCCGCCTGCGCCCGCCGACGTGATCCTGAGCCTGGTCGGCGCGCCCGCCGGCTACGTGCTCAACAGCAACGGCACCGTTTCGGTCCCCGGCGGCGCCGCGGCCGGCGCCGTCGCGTTCTCCTACCAGATGTGCGAAGCGGCACTGCCGACCAACTGCGCGACCGCGGGCGTCCAGCTGCTGCTGGCGCCGGTGGCGGTCAACGACAACTTCAGCACCCCCGTGGGTGTGCCGTTGACCGCCAGCGTGGCGGGCAACGACAACGTGCCGGCGAACGCCACCTTCAGCATCAGCGGCACGGTGCCGGCCGGCCTGGCGTTCACCGCCAGCGGTGGCTTCGTGTACACCCCGCCGGTGGGGACGCAGGGCGCGATCACGTTCGCCTACCAGGCCTGCCTGCCCGCGCCCAACGCCGCGGTGTGCGCCGGTGCCACGGCCACCATCAACGTCAACGCCGGCACGCTGGTGGCCAACGACGACGATTTCAGCGCCGCGCCGATCAATCCGGGTACGGGCGGCACCACGCTGTCGGTGCTGGGCAACGATTCGCTCAACGGCACCGTGCCGCCGGCGTCCAGCGACGTGGTGGTGAGCCTGATGGGCGCACCGTCGGGCGTCAGCCTGGCGACCGACGGCACGCTCACGGTTGCCGGTGGCGCACGTGCCGGCGCGACGACGCTCACCTACCAGGTCTGCGAGGCCGCGCTGCAGAGCAACTGCGATTCGGCGCAGATCCGCGTGGTGGTGACACCGTCGGCCGCGGACGATGCGTTCTCCACGCCCGCCGGGCAGCTGCTGGCCGGCAATGTGGGCAGCAACGACAACGCCCCGACCGGTGCGGTGTTCAGCCTGACCGCCGCAGCGCCGGCCGGCCTGCAGTTCGGCCCGGACGGAAGTGTGCTGTATACCCCGCCGACCGGCTTCACCGGGCCGGTGACCTTCAGCTACCAGGTGTGCCTGCCGGCGCCCGACAGTGCGCAGTGCAGTCCCGCCACGGCGACCATCTTCGTCAACGCCGGCACGCTGGTGGCGGTGGACGACGACTTCAGCGGCACCCCGCTGGCCCCGGGCAGCAGCGCGCCGGCCAGTGTGCTGGCCAACGATGCCCTCAATGGTGTCACCCCGCCGGCTGCCGGCAGCGTCACCCTGAGTCTGGTCGGTGCGCCGGCCGGCTATGCACTCGATGCCAACGGCGTGCTCCAGGTTCCGGCCAGCGCGGCGGGCGGCGCCACGGTGCTGACCTACCAGGTCTGCGAAGCCGCTGTGCCGGCCAACTGCGCGAGCGCGACGATCCGCGTGGTGGTCACCCCGTCGGCAGGCAACGATGCCTTCTCGACGCCGGCCGGGCAGGTGCTCAACGACACCGTGGCCGGCAACGACAACGTGCCGCCGGGCGCACTGTTCAGCGTGACCGGCCCAACGCCGGGCGGGCTGACGTTCAGCAGCAACGGCAGCTTCACCTACACCCCGCCGGTGGGCACCACCGGGCCGGTCGCCTTCACCTACCAGGTGTGCCTGCCGGCGCCGAATGGCGCACTGTGCGCGAGCGCCACGGCAACCATCACGGTCAACGCCGGCACGCTGGCGGCGGTCAACGACGATTTCAGCAGCACCCCGATCAATCCGGTCAGCGGCGGCAGCACCACCTCGGTGCTGGCCAACGATTCGCTCAATGGCGTCACCCCGCCGGTGTCGGCCGCGGTCGTGCTGTCGCTGGTCGGCGCGCCGGCCGGGCTGAGCATCACCGGCGAAGGCGCGGTGATCGTTGCCGCCGGTACCCCCGCCGGTGCCAGAACCCTGACCTACCAGGTCTGCGAAGCAGCCGCGCCGGCCAACTGCGCCACCGCCAGCGCACGCGTGGTGGTGGCGCCGTCGGCGGTGGATGATGCGTTCTCCACGCCGGTCGGGCAGGGCATCACCGGCTCGGTGGCGGGCAATGACAACGTGCCGGCAGGCGCAGTGTTCAGCGTGGTCGGTCCGGCGCCGACCGGGCTGGTGTTCGGCGGCAACGGGGCAGTGACGTATACCCCGCCGGTCGGCTTCACCGGCACCGAGTCGTTCACCTACCAGGTCTGCCTGCCCGCACCGGATGCGGGCGTGTGCGCCACCGCCACGGTCACGCTCAACGTCAACAGCGGCACGCTGGTGGCCGTCGATGACAGTGTCACCCCGCCGGTCGCACCGGGCGGATCGACGCCAAGCGTGCTCGCCAACGACACGCTCAACGGCGCCACGCCGTTGCCGGCCGACGTGGTGCTGTCGCTGGTCGGCGCACCGGCCGGCTTCAGCATCGCCGCCGATGGCACGGTTGCCGTGGCGGCCGGCACCCTGGCCGGCGCCACCACGCTGACCTACCAGGTCTGCGAAGCACTCGCCGTGAGCAACTGCGATACCGCCACCGTCGCGCTGGTGGTCGCCCCGGCGCCGGCCAATGATGCGTTCTCGGTACAGGCGGGGCAGACGCTCACCGCCAGTGTGGCGGGCAACGACAGCATGCCGGCCGGCTCGACGTGGGCGCTGCAGGGCGCGCCGCCGGCCGGCCTTGCCTTCTCGGCGGACGGCAGCTTGACCTATGCGCCGCCGGCCGGCACCGCCAGCCCCGTCAGTTTCGTCTACCAGACCTGCCTGCCTGCGCCGAATGCGGCGGTGTGCGGCACCGCCACCGTTGTGCTGAACATCAACAACGGCACGCTGGTGGCCGCCGACGACAGCGTTGGCCCGATCGCACCGGGGGCCGTCACGCCCAGCGTGCTCGGCAACGACGCGCTCAACGGCGTGACGCCGCCGGCGCCGGCGAGCGTGTCGCTGTCGCTGGTCGGTGCGCCGGCCGGCTTCACCCTCAATTCCGACGGCACCGTATCGGTGGCCGCCAACGCGGCTGCCGGTGCCACCGTGCTGACCTACCAGCTGTGCGAAGCCGCCGCCGCCAACAACTGCGACACCGCCACCATCGCGCTGGTGGTGCGTCCCACCGCCGTGGACGATGCTTTCGTCGTGCAGGCCGGACAGGCCAACGCCGGCAATGTCGCGGGCAACGACGGCCTGCCGGCCGGCTCGACCTGGAACGTGGCGGTGCCGCCGCAGGGGCTGGCCTTCAACAGCAATGGCAGCTTCACCTACACGCCGCCGGCCGGCACGGTCGGGGCGGTCACCTTCACCTACCAGGCCTGCCTGCCCGCGCCCGATACGGCGGTGTGCAGCACGGCCACGGTGACGCTCACGCTCGCGGTGAACGCGGTGGTCGCCAACGACGACACCTTCGCTGCGCCGCTGACCGGTGGCGCGGTGACGCCGAGCGTGCTGGCCAATGACGCGCTCAACGGCGTCACTCCGCCGGCGCCGGCCACCGTGCAGCTGCTGCTGGTGGGCGCGCAGCCCGGGTTCGTCATCAACAACGACGGCACCGTGCAGGTGCCGGCCACCGCCATTGCCGGTGCCACCACGCTCACCTACCAGCTGTGCGAAGCCGCGTCGCCGACCAACTGCGCCACCGCCGTGATCCGCCTGGTGATCACCCCGGCACCGCAGAGCGATGCCTTTGCCGTGCAGGCCGGCGGCACCCTCACCAACGCCGATGCCGGTGGCAACGACCGCATGCCGGCCGGCTCGACCTGGGCGGTGCAGGGCACGCCGCCGCCGGGGCTGACCTTCAACGCGGATGGCACGTTCACCTACACGCCGCCGGTGGGCACCACCGGTGCGGTCACCTTCACCTACCAGACCTGCCTGCCCGCACCGAATGCCGGCGTGTGCGGCACTGCAACCGTGACCGTGAACGTCAACCTCGGCACGCTGGTCGCCGCCGATGACAGCTTTGTCGGCATTGCCCCGGGCAGCGCCACGCCGAGCGTGCTGGCCAACGATGCACTCAATGGGGCAACCCCGCCCGCGGCCGCCAGCGTGCAGCTGAGCCTGGTCGGTGCGCCGGCTGGCTACAGCATCGCCGCCGATGGCACGGTCACCGTGCCGTCCGGTGCCACCGCCGGCACGACCACGCTGACGTACCAGATCTGCGAAGCGGCGGCGCCCACCAACTGCGATACCGCCACGATTGCGCTGGTGATCCGCCCGGTGGCGCAGAACGATGCCTATGCGGTGCAGAGCGGCGGCACCATCAGCAATGGCAATGTGGCCGCCAACGACAACGCGCCCGCCGGCGCGACCTGGACCGTACAGGGCGCCACGCCGGCCGGCCTGGTCTTCAACGCCAACGGCACCTTTACCTACACCCCGCCGCTCGGCACGATCGGCCCGGTCACGTTCACCTACCAGCTGTGCCTGCCGGCCCCGAACGCGGCGCTGTGCAGCACCGCCACGGTCACGCTCAACATCAGCGTGGGCAATCTGGTCGCCAGCGACGACACCTTCATCGGCGTTGCACCGGGCAGCACCGCGCCCGGCAGCGTGCTCAACAACGACAGTCTCAACGGCGTCAGCCCGCCGGCAAGCGCCAGCGTGGTGCTGAGCCTGGTGGGCGCACCGGCCGGGTTCGGTCTCAATGCCGCCGGTGAAGTGAGCGTGGCGCTCGGAACGACCGCCGGCACCACCGTGCTGACCTACCAGCTCTGCGATGCCATCACGCCGATCAACTGCGACACCGCCAGCATCACCGTGGTGGTGTCGCCGGCGCCGCAGAACGACAGCTTCGCGGTGCAGGCCGGGCAGACGCTCGGCGGCAGCGTGGGCGGCAACGACAACCTGCCCGCCGGGTCGACCTGGGCGCTGCAGGGCACCGCGCCCGCCGGGCTGACCTTCAACGCCAATGGCACCTTCACCTACACCCCGCCGATCGGTGCCACCGGGCCGGTGAGCGTCACCTACCAGGCCTGCCTGCCGGCGCCGTACGCCGCGCTGTGCGGCACTGCGACCGCGACGATCGCCATCAACACCGGCACCCTGACGGCCGGCGACGACACCTTCAGCGGCGTCGCGCCCGGCGGCAGCTCGTCCACCAGTGTGCTGGCCAACGACAGCCTCAACGGCGTCACGCCGCCGGCGGCCGCCGATGTGGTGCTGAGCCTGGTCGGCGCACCGTCCGGCTTCACCATCACCCCGGCCGGCACCATCGCCGTCGCGGTGGGCACCACGGCCGGGTCGACCCCGCTGACCTACCGGATCTGCGAAGCCGCCGCGCCGACGAACTGCGACACCGCCACCGTCACCGTGATCGTGTCGCCGGCACCGCAGAACGACGCGTTCTCGCTGCAGGCCGGGCAGACGCTGAGCAACAGCGTGGCAGCCAACGACGGCCTGCCGCCCGGCGCGGCGTATGCCGTGCAGGGCACGCCGCCGGCCGGCCTGTCCTTCAACGCCGATGGCACCTTCACCTACACCGCGCCGGTCGGCACGGCGAGCCCGGTGACCTTCACCTACCAGGCCTGTCTGCCGGCACCGAACGCGGGCCTGTGCGGCACCGCCATCGTGACGCTCAACATCAACAACGGCACCCTCGCTGCCGGCGACGACACGCTGACCGGCGTTGCCCCGGGCAGCACCTCCGCCGCCAGCGTGCTGGCCAACGATGCGCTCAATGGCGCCACGCCACCGGCGGCCGCGGATGTGGTGCTGAGCCTGGTTGGCGCACCGGGCGGTTTCGCGATCAATGCCGATGGCACGATCAACGTCGCCGCCGGGGTGATCGCCGGGCCGACCACGATCACCTACCAGATCTGCGAAGTGGCCGCGCCGACCAACTGCGATACCGCCACTGTCACGGTGGTGGTCAGCCCGGCACCGCAGAACGATGCGTTCGCGGTGCGGGTGGGGCAGACCCTCACCGGCAGCGTGGCCGGCAATGACGGCATGCCGGCCGGCGCGAGCTGGACGGTGCAGGGCACCGCGCCCACCGGCCTGGTCTTCAACGCCGACGGAACGTTCACCTATACGCCGCCGATCGGCACCCTGAGCCCGGTGGGCTTCACCTACCAGGTGTGCCTGCCTGCGCCGTACACCGCGCTGTGCGGCACCGCCACCGTCACCCTCAACGTCAACAATGGTCAACTGGTGGCGGCCGACGACACGCTCGCCAGCGTGGCACCGGGCGGCACGTCGTCGACCAGCGTGCTGGCCAACGATGCGCTCAACGGCGTCACCCCGCCCGCCGCCGCGGACGTGGTGCTCAGCCTGGTCGGTGCGCCGACCGGCTATGCGATCAATGCCGATGGCACGCTCGTGGTGCCCACCGGGGCGGTGTCCGGCCCGACCACGCTCACCTACCAGATCTGCGAAGCCGCCGCGCCGACCAACTGCGACACCGCCAGCGTGGCCGTGGTGATCGCGCCGGCACCGCAGGCGGATGCCTTCTCTGTTCCGGTGGGGCAGACCCTGAGCACCAGTGTCGCCGGCAACGACAACATGCCGGCCGGCTCGCTGTGGACGCTGCAGGGCGCAGCGCCCGCAGGCCTGACCCTGGCCAGCAACGGCGGCCTCAGCTACACCCCGCCGGGCGGCACGCCCAGCCCGGTGACCTTCACCTACCAGGTCTGCCTGCCGGCGCCGAACGCCACGGCGTGCGGCACCGCCACGGTCACGATCAACATCAACAACGGCACCGTCGCCGCCGGCGACGACGTGCTCGGCACCGTGGCGCCGGGCAGTGCGGCGGGCACCAGCGTGCTGGTCAACGACCGCCTCAACGGGGTCAGTCCGCCCGCACCGGCGTCGGTCGTGCTCAGTCTGGTTGGCGCGCCGGCCGGCTTCACCCTCGGCGCCGATGGGGTGATCAGCGTGGCCACCGGCGTGATCGCCGGCGCGGCGACGCTGACCTACCAGATCTGCGAAGCCGCTGCGCCCAGCAACTGCGATACCGCCCGCGTGGCGATCGTGGTCGCCCCGGTGCCGCAGAACGACACCCTGAGCGCACGCGTGGGGCAGACGCTCACCGCCAGTGTGGCCAGCAACGACAACATGCCCGCCGGTTCGACCTGGACGGTGCAGGGCGCGGTGCCTGCCGGCCTGGTCCTGGCCGCCGACGGCGCGCTCTCCTACACCCCGCCGGCCGGGACCACCGGGCCGGTGACCTTCACCTACCAGGCCTGCCTGCCGGCGCCGGATGCCGCGACCTGCGGCACCGCCACCGTCACGGTGGCCATTGCCGGCGGCGTGCTCAGCGCCGTGGACGATGCGGTGGGCAGCATCGCCCCGGGCGGCGCCTCCACCGTGAGCGTGCTGGCCAACGACAGCCTCAACGGTGTGTCGCCGCCGGCCGCTGCCGATGTGGTGTTGTCGCTGGTCGGCGCGCCGGCCGGCTACACCATCCACCCCGACGGCACGATCGGTGTTGGCGCCGGCGTGGTATCGGGCCCGATCACGCTGACTTACCAGGTCTGCGAAGCGGCGGTCCCGTCCAACTGCGCCACCGCCAGTGCCACCGTGGTGGTCGCACCGGCGCCGCAGAACGACGCGTTCTCGGTGCAGGTGGGGCAGACGCTCACCGCCAGTGTGGCCAGCAACGACAACATGCCGGCCGGCTCGGTGTGGACGGTGCAGGGCACCCCGCCCACCGGCCTCACGCTGGCCTCGGATGGCACGCTGGGCTACACCCCGCCCACCGGCACGCCCAGCCCGGTGAGCCTCACCTACCAGGTCTGCCTGCCCGCGCCCAACGCCGCCAGCTGCGCCACCGCCACGGCCACGATCAACATCAACAACGGCACGCTGGTGGCCGGCGATGACACGCTGGGCGCGGTCGCCCCCGGCACCACGTCGTCCACCAGTGTGCTGGCCAACGACGCGCTCAACGGTGTCACCCCGCCGGCGCCGGCCAACGTGGTGCTGACCCTGGTCGGTGCGCCCGCCGGCTACACCATCAACCCCGACGGCACGATCGGTGTTGGCGCCGGCGTCGTCTCCGGCCCGACCACGATCACGTACCAGATCTGCGAAGCGGCGGCGCCGACCAACTGCGATACCGCCAGCCTCACCGTGGTCGTCACGCCCGCACCGCAGGCCGATGCCTTCGCGGTACAGGCCGGCCAGACGCTGAGCGGCACCGTGGCCGGCAACGACGGCATGCCCGCCGGCTCTGTGTGGACGGTGCAGGGCACGCCGCCGGCGGGTCTGACATTCAACGCCGACGGTACGTTCACCTATGCGCCGCCGCTTGGCACGGTGGGTCCGGTGAGCTTCACCTACCAGGTCTGCCTGCCGGCGCCCAACGCCACGCTGTGCGGCACCGCGACCGTCACCCTCAACGTCAATACCGGCACCCTGGTGGCCGGCGACGACACGCTCAGCGGCGTGGCGCCTGGCGGCACCTCGTCCACCAGCGTGCTGGCCAACGACAGCCTCAACGGTGTCTCGCCACCGGCGGCCGCCGATGTGGTGGTGACGCTGGTGGGCGCGCCCGCCGGCATCACCCTCAACGCCGATGGCACGATCAGCGTCGCCAGCGGCGTGGGGTCCGGCCGCACCACGCTCACCTACCAGATCTGCGAAGCGGCGGCGCCGAGCAACTGCGATACCGCCAGCGTCATCCTGGTGATCAGCCCGGCACCGCAGAACGACGCGTTCCCGGTGCAGGCCGGGCAGACGCTGAGCAACAGCGTGGCCACCAACGACAACCTGCCGGCCGGCACGCTCTACAGCGTGCAGGGCGCCACGCCGCCTGGCCTGGTGTTCGCTGCCGACGGCAGCTTCACCTACACCGCGCCGGCCGGCACCAGCGGCCCGGTCACCTTCACCTACCAGGCCTGCCTGCCTGCGCCGGACAGCGCGCTGTGCGCCAGCGCCAGCGTCACCTTCATCGTTGGCGCCGCAGCCAACATCGTGCTCGCCGTCAATGACGACTTCACCGGCACGCCGGTCGATCCGTCGGTGGGCGGCACCATCGCCCGCTCGGTGCTGGACAACGACAGCTTCAACAACGTGTCCCCGCCGCCGCTGGGCAGCGTGATCGCCACGCTGACCGGCAGTACGCCGGGCTACACGCTGAACAACCAGGGCCAGATCATGGTGGCCGCCGGCGTCCAGCCGGGCCAGGTGCAGCTCGCCTACCAGCTGTGCGAGAACGGCGTGCCGACCAACTGCACCACCGCCATCGCCACGGTGCTGGTGCAGGGGCCGGTCGGCGTGCTGCTCGCGGTGGACGACAGCGGCGGTCCGGTCGGCCCGGCCGGCCGCACGCGCCTGTTGAACGTGTTCGCCAACGACACCTTCAACACCGCATCGCTGGATCCGGCCCAGGTCACCTTCGCGCCGGTCGCCACCACCGCGCTGACCTTCAGTGCCGATGGCTGGGTGGATGTGGCGGCGGGGCTCGCCCCGGGCAGCTACAGCACGTCCTACACGCTGTGCCTGCGCAACCAGCCCACCGTGTGCGACACCGGCAGCGTGACCGTCACCGTCATCGCCGGCGAGCCGGGTGTGGATGCCGAGGACGACCGCGTGGAGATCCCGCAGGACGGCGTGATCGAGATCGACGTGCTCGGCAACGATCGCGTCAACGGTACCCCGATCAATCCGGACACCGTCACGGTCAGCATCACCGCGCCGCCGCCGTATGGCACGGCCACGGTGCTGCCGCGGGCCCGCATCCGCTTCGCCGCGCAGGCCAACTTCGCCGGCGTGCAGGCCTTCGGTTACCAGGTCTGCGACGTGGCCGATCCGACCGAATGCGCGTCGGCCACGGTCACCGTCACGGTCGATCCGAACGTGCTGACGCTGGTCGACGATGCCGTCATCGCCGACACCGCCGGCCCGCTCGCCATCGACGTGCTGGCCAATGACAGCGCCCGCGCCGCCGCGCTCGATCCGGCCTCGCTGCAGGTGGTGGGCGCGCCCGCGCACGGCACCGCACAGTGCGCCGCCGGTCGTTGCACCTACACCCCGGCTGCGGCCTTCGCCGGCACCGACAGCTTCCGCTACCGGGTCTGCGATGTGTCCATTCCCACCCCGCAGTGTGCCGAGGCGAACGTGGCGGTCACCGTGGCCGGCCAGCAGGCCGTGCTGCGGCTGACCAAGGTCGCGGCCAAGCGCAGCGCGCAGGTCGGCGACCTGGTCCGCTACACCGTCACCATCGACAACGTGGGTGAGGTGGATGCCAACGGCGCCACCCTGCTCGATACGCTGCCGCCGGGCTTCACCTTCGTGCGCGGCGGGTTCGCGGTGCGCGACGCCGACAACGATGCACGCACCAGCGGCGTGCAGCCGCTGCGCATCGACGGCATCGACGTGGCGGCGGGCGAACGTGCCACGGTGGTGTACTACCTGCGCGTCGGTGCCGGTACCGGCACGGGCGTGCACACCAACCGCATCACCGCCATCGACGGGGAGAACCGCACGATCGGCAATGTCGCCTCGGCCGACGTGGACGTCACCAGCGATCCACTGCTGGATGAAAGCCTGATCGTCGGCAGCGTGTTCGACGACCGCAACGGCAATGGCATCCAGGATGCGGGCGAGCGCGGCATTCCCGGCGTGCGCATCGCGGCGGTGGAAGGCCTGCTGATGGAAACCGACGCGTTCGGGCGCTACCACCTGGTCGGCATCCCCGGTGGCCAGGCGCGCGGCCGCAACTTCATCCTCAAGGTCGATCCGTCCACGCTGCCGGCCGGTGCGCGCTTCACCACGCCGAACCCGCTGGTCCGCCGGATCACGCCCGGGTTGCCGGTGCGCTTCGATTTCGGCGTGCGCATGCCCGACGGTGCGCTGCGCGGTGCGGGTCCCGGCGCGGCGGCGGCCCCGCCACGGCCGGTGCGCATCGAACTGGGCGACGCGGTGTTCGCACCCGGCAGCGCCCGCCTGGAGGCCGATCGTGCGCCGCTGCTGGACACGACGGCAGAGGCGCTGGTGGCGCGCGGCGGTGGCCGCGTGCAGCTCACCGCAGCCAGCGGGCAGGACGGCCTGGCACGGCAACGCGCCCAGGCCCTCGCTGCCGCGCTGACACCCCGCCTGCCTGCCGGCGTGGCGGCCGCCACCACGCTGGAGGTTCTGACCGGGGAGGGCGCCGTGCTGCACCACCTGCGACTGGACGATCCCCCCGAAGCCCCAGCCAGTGCCGGTCGCCCGACCGGGGAGGGGCGCTGACCACATGGACATGACCCTGATCCAGAGCCCGATCTCCCGCCGCATCGCGGTGCGCTTCCTCGCCGTGGCGCTGCTGACGCCGCTGCCGGTGCTGGCCCAGCAGGGGCCGCCGGTGCCCCCGGTCGCGCCGATCCGCTGTGACGCCGACGGGTGCCGCAACGGCGACGACCTGCTGCTGCGTATCCGCGATGATGATGCCGCCGCGCCGGCCACACCGGCGACCACGCCCGACGTCGCCGCATCCGGTGGACAGTTCATGGCCGAGCTGCCCAACGGCGGCGTGGTGTGGGCCACCGAAGATCCGACGATGGTGCCGCCCAGCCTGAGCGTGCAGGCCGCCGCCACCGTGCCGTTCGAGAATGGCCGGGTGACCCGCCCGCTGCGCTTCCACAGCTACAACAACTACGCCTCCTTCATCCAGAAGCTGGAAGTGACCCTGTACCGCGGCACCGATACCGATCTGGTCACGCCGCTGGCCCGCATCGCACTGCCGGCCGACTACGTGGGGGACGCCGAGTGGAACGGTGAGCTGCCGGCGCAGATCAAGCTGCGCACCGGCGACGACCTGATCTATGTCGCGCGCGCCTATGGGGCCGGCGGTGCCTTCGATGAAACCCGCGTCCAGCGCATCCAGCTGGTCACCCCGGCCGACTTCGACCGTGGCCTGCAGCTCACCCGCGAGAACGTGCAGAAGACCCTGGGCCAGGCCCTGGATGGTGACAGCGCGCAGGATCTGCAGGTCAGCAACAGCATCTACGGGCAGAGCACCCTGCGCCTGCAGAACATCCCGATCCACGGCTCGCGCGTGCGCCTGTATGGCCGCGGGCTGGAACCCAACAGCCGGGTGCGCATCAACGGCCAGGATTTCCCGGTGGACCTGGAGCAGAAGTTCGCGGCCGAGTTCCTGGAACCGGTCGGCGAGCACCGCTACGACGTCAGCGTGGAATCGCGCGATGCGCCCGCCGCGCAGCGCCAGCTCGACGTGGATGTCACCGGCCGCTACCTGTTCCTGGTGGCCATCGCCGATGTCACCCTGTCGCGCAACACCGCCAGCGGCAACGTGCAGCCGCTGGCCGCCGACGACCGCGACACCGATGGTTTCCTCAGCGAAGGGCGCCTGGCGTTCTATCTGAAGGGCAAGCTGCGCGGCAAGTACCTGGTGACCGCACAGGCCGATACCCAGGACCGTGAACTGAAGCATCTGTTCCGCAACTTCAGCGAGGCCGATGCGCAGGACGTGTTCCGCCGCCTCGATCCGGACCTGTACTACCCGGTGTACGGCGACGACTCCACCACCTACCGCGATGTGGATACCCAGGGCCGGCTGTACCTGCGCATGGACTGGGACCAGAGCCAGGCACTGTGGGGCAACTACGCCACCGGCATCACCGGCACCGAGTACGGCCAGTACGTGCGCTCGCTGTACGGCGGCGCGTTGAACTGGCGTTCGCTGGCCGCTACCCCGCTGGGCGAGGCGCGTTCGCAGCTGAAGCTGTTCGGCTCCGAGGCGCAGTCCGCGCCGGGTCACAGCGAATTCCTCGGCACCGGCGGCAGCCTCTACTACCTGCGCCACACCGATGTGCTGCCCGGCTCGGAACAGGTGGTGCTGGAAGTGCGCGACCGCACCACCGGCCGCACCGAGACCCGCGCCACCCTGCAGGAAGGCGTGGACTACGAGATCGACAATCTGCAGGGCCGCCTGATCCTGACCCGGCCGCTGGCGCAGCTCACCCGCGAGAATGTCCGCAGCATCACCCGCGACATGCCGCTGGATGGCTACGACCAGCTGCTGCTGGTGGACTACGAGTACGTGCCGCTGGGCTTCAGCAGCGACGACGTCACCTACGGCGCACGTGGCCGGCAGTGGATCGGCGACCACGTGGCGATCGGCGGCACCTGGGTGGACGAGAACCGCAGCGGCGAGAACTACTCCCTCAAGGGCGCCGACCTCACCTTGCAGGCCGGTCGCGGCACCTACCTGAAAGTGGAGCAGACCCGCACCGAGGCGACGGCCGCACCGGTGTTCTATTCGGACAACGGTGGCTTGAGCTTCATCCGCCGCAATCCTTACGAGGGCCGGCGCTCGGGCACCGCCACGGCGGTGGAGGCACGCGCCAACCTGCGCGAGCTGGGCTGGACCACCCAGGACTGGAGCCTGGGCGCGTGGTGGCGCGACGTGGACGCCGGCTTCTCGGTGGCGCGGCAGGATACCGGCCAGCCGATCGAGGAATACGGCGCCGAGTTCCTCGGCTACCTGACCGACGATCTCAGCCTGTACGGCCGGCACACCCGCACCGAACAGGGCGATCTGGCGCTGGAGCAGAGCCAGCTGACCGCCGAATGGCGGCTGGGCAACGACGGCCAGCTCACCGGCGAACTGCGCCGCGTGCGCGAAGAGCAGGAACTGCAGGACGTCTCGGCGTTGCTCGCCGCGATCGGCTACCGCCAGCGCTTCGGCTCGTCGTGGGAGCTGTACGGCACCGGCCAGGTGACGCTGGACGACGACGGCGGGGCATACGAGAAGAACGACCTGCTCACGCTCGGCGCGCGCTACCTGTTCGGCGACCGCAGCAGCCTCGGCGCGGAGGTCAGCGGTGGCAGCCGTGGCCACGGTGCGAAGGTGGATGGCGAGTACCGCATGGCGCCCGACCACAGTCTGTACGGCAGCTACAGTTACAGCACCGACCGCACCGGTACCGACCCGCTGTTCGACACCGGTCTGCAGAGTGGCTGGACGCTGGGCCAGCGCTGGCGGCTGAGCAACCAGGTCAACGTCTACAACGAGAGCCAGTACCTGAAGGACCGCCGCCAGGACAACGCCGGGCTGGTGCATACCTTCGGCATGGATTTCTACCCGGCGCAGGGCTGGAACCTGGGCTTCACGGTCATGGACGGCGAGCTGGATTCCACCGTGGGCCGCATCGACCGCCGCGCGTACAGCGTCAGCGGCGGTCGCACGGACGCGGTTGCGCAGTGGAGCAGCAAGCTGGAGTACCGTCGCGACAGTGGCGCCGAGCAGCGCGAACAGTGGGTCACCACCAACCGCCTGCTGTACAAGCTCAACGAGGACTGGCGCTTTGCGCTGCGTGCCAACTACGCCGACACCGATGACCGCATCGATGCGCTGGCCGACGCCAAGCTGGTGGAGGCGAACGTGGGGCTGGCCTGGCGCCCGCACGACAACACGCGCTGGGCCGGTTTCAGCAAGTTCACCTATCTCTACGACGTGGCCTCGCTCGGGCAGGAAGGCGGCAATCTGTACGACCAGCGGTCGCAGGTGCTGTCGCTGGAAGGCATCCGCCAGCTCGGCGTGCGTTGGGAACTGGCGGCGAAACTGGCGTCACGCTGGGGCGATTACCGCACCGGCCGTGGCGAAGGCGCCTGGCTGGACAGCCGCGCCGACTTCGCCGCCCTGCAGCTGCGCTACCGGCTGTGGGCACAGTGGGAAGGGCTGGCCGAGCACCGCTGGCTGAAGGTGCGCGACGGCGGCGTGCGCAAGGGCTGGCTGCTGGGCGTGGACCGCCGCGTGGGCGAGAACTTCAAGGTCGGCGTGGGCTACAACTTCACCGAGTTCAGCGATGACATGACCGAGCTGAAGTACGACCAGAAGGGGTTCTTCCTGAACATGGCGGGGTACTACTAGCTTCGTCATTGTCTGGCCTGCCGAGCATCCGGCTTCGTCATTGTCTGGCCTGCCGAGCAGAGCTCGGCACTACCGGACATCGCGGCTTCGGTTGTCGGCTTCGGCCGTGGATGCGGCGTCGTTGGGTTCGTAGAGCCGGGCTCTGCCCGGCTGGGGCCACCGGCCAACCTTCCCGTCGTCCGGCCAGCGTGGGTGACGCCTTGGGTCGGCTTTTCGCAATGCCGGGCTCTGCCCGGCTGGGCCACCGACCCACTCTGGTCGCTCGCTGGATCTGCCTGGCCGCCGCCGTCGGCGGTTGGCTGAACGATGGACAACATTTTTCGGCTGAATGGGCACGGTTCGTCAGGTCGTTCAGGCAAAAACGACGCCGATCACCCTTATTCATCAATTCAAGATATTGAAATAAAAGGAATATTCGTGATTTCCGGCGCCGCTCGCCACTGTCATCATTTCGCGGTACGTTATCCGGGTTATCGGTGCCATCGTTGCATGAACAGAACGCTGGAACTTCTTTCCCCTTTAGCAGTCCAAGTTTCCGACTGCTAAGATGCCCCTTATGAGCCAGAACATGTCTACTGCCCTTGTGGCAAACAATCTCCCGATTCCCAGTGCGCTCGGTTCGCTGGACGCCTACATCGGTGCCGTGCACCAGATCCCGGTGCTGTCGGTCGATGACGAGCAGGACCTGGCCCGCCGCTTCCGCGACGAGCAGGACCTGGACGCCGCGCGCGAGCTGGTCCATTCCCATCTGCGCTTCGTGGTGCACGTGGCCCGCGGCTACAACGGCTACGGCCTGGCCCTGGGCGACCTGATCCAGGAAGGCAACATCGGCCTGATGAAGGCGGTGAAGCGCTTCGATCCGGACATGGGCGTTCGCCTGGTGTCCTTCGCGGTGCACTGGATCCGTGCGGAAATGCACGAGTTCATTCTGAAGAACTGGCGCATCGTGAAGGTCGCCACGACCAAGGCGCAGCGCAAGCTGTTCTTCAACCTGCGCAAGTCCAAGACGCGCCTGGGCTGGATGAACGCGGCCGAAGTCAGCGCCGTCGCCAAGGACCTGAACGTGTCCGAGCGCGAAGTGCTGGAAATGGAATCGCGTCTGTCCGGTCGCGATATCGGTTTCGACGCGTCCAGCGATGACGACGACGATCATGCACCGCCGTCGCCGGCCGCCTACCTGATGGCCAATGACGAAGACCCGTCGATGGCCTACGAGCGCGCCGACAGCGAAGACAACCAGCTGCAGCTGCTGCGCGAAGGCCTGGCCGAGCTGGATGCGCGTTCGCGCGACATCATCCGCCGTCGCTGGCTGGACGCGGACAGCAAGGTGACGCTGCAGGAGCTGGCCGACGAGTACGGCGTTTCCGCCGAACGTATCCGCCAGGTCGAAGCAAACGCGCTGAAGAAGATGAAAGCGCTGTTTACCGCCTAACGCGGGATGGTTGGCGTTGCATTGAAAAGCCCGGCGAATGCCGGGCTTTTTTGTGCTGGCGCGTTATGTGTTCTGGAGGGCAGGGGCGGGGCAGCCCTGTCCGGGACACGCCGTGAACCCATCCTTGGGGGCTCGTAGGCAACATCCATGTTGCCTACGG